>NZ_JBIQHY010000014.1:0-5198 GCF_044508335.1 Actinomadura sp. | reverse complement strand
CCGACAGCGGGCCGGCCGACAGCGGGCCGTCCGCCGGGCGCGCGGCCGGGTCCTTCCTGGCCTTCAGCACGTCGACGACCTGCCCGACGCCCTGCTCCGTCCGGTCGAGGCCCGCGCCGGCGTCGTTCACGGCGCCGTTCGCCTGGCCGAGGACGTCGTCGGACGGCACCGGCGTGGCGCGCCGGTCGCGCAGCGGGAAGAGCACGGACCCGGCCGGCGGCCCGCCGGGACGCGCGGCGCCGAGCGCGGCCGGCGCGCTCGGCGGGCCGGCGGGAAGCGCCATGCTCACCGGCATGTTCGCGCGGCGCCCGGCCGGCAGCGCGGGGCGCATGCCCGCCACCTCGCCGATCTCGCCGCCGACCTTGCCCGCGCCCTTCAGGAGCTTCCCGCCGGCCTTGCCGGCGGCCCCGGGCGGGACGGGGAGCGGGACCGTCCCGCCGGCGGCGCGCCGGGCGCCCAGGCAGTCGCCCTCGGGCAGCCCGCCGAGCGGGGTCTTGCCGATGGACGGCAGCCGCGTCTCCGGCAGGCGCGCCCCGGTCTCGATGTCGACCGTCCTGCCGGGATTCAGCGCGCAGCGGGCGGCCTGGGACCGGACGCGGGACGTCCCCGGGGCGGCGCGCAGCACGCCGTCGACGGCGCCGGTGGCCGTCTCGGCGGTCTGCCCTCCGGTCTGCACGACCGGGTCCGGCAGGGCCCGGAGCGCCGGGTAGGCGGTGCCGGCGGTGTCGTAGAGGAGCGCGGTGGCCGGGCCGGGCGCCGCGTCCGCCGGGGCGGGCACGGCGGCGACGGCGGCGGCGAGCGGCACGAGGGCGGCGGCGCCCAGCAGACCTCTGACTGATCGGTTCATTCTTTCCCCCGGGGATTTTTCGGCTTTGACCCTGCACGCGGTGTGCGCCGGCGAGAGCACCGGAACGGCGCACCGCCGAGCGGGGACATTAGTACAGCCGGGGGTCCGGCACGGCGAATTCGAGAATCAATTGGTGAACGCCGGAGAGATCTCAGGAATTGATCAGCCGGAATTGCGCCGGACGGCGGGCGAGGAAGATATCCGACAAAAGACGAAGCGGGGGCGCCCCCGTTGGGACGCCCCCGCCCGGCGGGTGCCGGCTACTCGGCCGCGCCGAGGGAGATGGCCTGGTCGACCTCCTCCTTGCGCGCCGCGAGCTCGGCCGCGTACTTCTCCTCGTCGACCTTCTCGGCGATCTCCTCGTCCTGCTTCATCAGCGCTTCGAGGTCGGCCTTGGCGTTGTCGAGGACGCCCATGTCCTGGTAGGCGGCCTGCACCTTGTCGCCCCAGAGGCCCACGTCGCGGACGCACGGGACGATACGGCTGAACAGCAGCGACTGATAGAGGGTGTACATGTCGGAGTTGTCGACGAACTCCATGCACCGCTCGACCGGCATGTCGAGCTGCTCGAAGATCTCGCGCCCCTTGAACCGGTCGCGCATCAGGTAGCAGCCCTCGACGACGAACTCCTCGCGCTCGGCCCGCTCCTTGTCGGTGAGCTCGGCGTAGTAGTCCTTGAGGGCCAGCCGCCCGAACGCGACGTGCCGCGCCTCGTCCTGCATGACGTATGCGAGCAGCTGCTTGACCAGCGGGTTCGTCGACATGTCGCGGTACAGCCCGAACGCCGCGAGCGCGAGGCCCTCGATGAGGACCTGCATGCCGAGGTAGGGGAGGTCCCAGCGGCTGTCCTCCAGCGACTCGGCGAGCAGCTTCGCGAGGTCCTGGTTGATCGGGTAGTACATCCCGATCTTCTCGTGCACGAACCTCGTGTACAGCTCGACGTGCCGGGCCTCGTCCATGGTCTGGGTCGCGGCGTAGAACTTCGAGTCCAGGTCGGGGACGGACTGGACGATCCGCGCCGACACGTTCAGCGCGCCCTGCTCGCCGTGCAGGAACTGGCTGAACAGCCAGGAGCCCTGGTGCCGGCCGAACTCGTCCCGCTCCTTCTGCGACATCTTCTCCCAGATGTCGGACCCGAAGAGCGGGTTGAAGTTCTCCGGCAGCCCGGCGACGTTGATCGGGTCGACCTCAAGGTCCCAGTCGATGCGCTTCTGCGCGTCCCACTGCTTGTCCTTGCCCTTCTGGTACAGGTTCAGCAGCCGGTCGCGCCCCTCGTCGTACTCCCAGGTGAAGCGGGTGTCGCCCGCCATAGGGACGTTCCACGTCTCGGTCGGGACCGGGGTGGAGTAGAGGTCAAAGGAACTCACGGGGGGATCCTCCTCCAGGCGTTGCGCCGCGTCCTCGCGACGCCGGTTGCACCGCCCACGGCTTTACATACCTTCGTAACATGTAAAGCTCGCGGAAACCAGGGTCACGCGCGAACCAAGAGGCGGAAAAGCCGCCGCCCGCGTCCCCGGGCGGGAGACGCGGGCGGCGGCCGATCTCAGCGGGACTGGAGGGCGTCCAGGGCGACGGCCTGGGCGATGACCAGGCGCCGGTCGAGGCGCGGGTCCTTGATGTCGACGGTGTAGCGGTCGCGGAGGCCGAACTTCTTCTCCACCGAGAAGACGACCTGGTCGCCGGCGTAGAAGTCGAAGTGGTACGGCCAGGCGAACGGCAGGCTGTCCACGTACGGGATGAACTGCCAGACCCGCCGGAGCACCGCCACGAACTTGTTGCGCTCGCTGCCGGTGGTCACCCCGAGGCCCGGCTGCTCCAGATGCCAGGTCGAGGCCAGCAGCGACTTCTTGAAGTCCTTGCGGAAGACGCCGATGGGCTGGCCGTGCGCGTCCGTGATGTCGTAGGCGCTGGCCAGGTCGATGCGCTTGCGCGCCTTGAAGCCGAGGATCGGACGCGTCTTGGAGTCGTCCGAGTAGAGGGTGACCTGCTCCTTGAACGCCAGCCGCTTCTGCTGCGCGAAGGCGAGCAGTTCGCCCTCCTCGCCGCCCGGAGCCTCGGCGTGCACCTCGTACTGGTTCACCATCAGGCGCACCCGCTGCCGGATCAGCAGCCTGTTCTGCGCCTGCAGTCTCTCTTCGTCCAGCGGTCTCACCCGTTCTGTCGCGTTGTGCGGTGGGAGTCTGCCACAGCACGTCCGCAACATCACGAGTTTTCCGGCAGCGCACCGGGCGGGAGTCAGGACTCCTGGATGTGGGCGGAGAGGTAGCCGTGGATCAGGCGCTCCGCCTCGGCGAGGATCTCGGGGTCGCCGTCCGGGTCGCGGCGGAACGCCATCTTCAGGACGGCGTCGCCGGCCTCGACCGAGATGGCGAGCGCGGTGGCGAGGCCGGGGGTGTCCTGGACGCCGAACGTCTCCACGATCATCCGGCGCAGCCGGTCGGCGACCACCGCGTTGTTGTCGGCGTCGGAGTCGAGCAGGTTGACGTCGGCGACGTCGCCGAAGCGCAGCACCCGGAAGCCGGGGACCGTGCGGTGCATGTCGACGAAGATCTCGATGATCGCGCCGACCGTGTCGGACCAGTCGTCGAAGCCGCCCTCGGCGAGCCGGGCCGAGATCCGGTCGCCGAACTCCTCCAGGTTGCGCAGCGCGAGGGCCTGCGCGACCGCGCGCTTGTCGGGGAAGAACTGGTAGACCGAGCCGATCGCCACCTCGGCGCGCTGCGCGATGCGCGTCGTGGTGAGGCCGTCGTAGCCGTCCTCGTCGAGGATCTCCGCGCACGCGTCGAGCATCCGCTGGACGCGTTCGGCGCTGCGGCGCTGGGCTGGGCGGCGGCGGAGCGGGGTCCGGATCTCGGTCACCCCGCCATTGTCCCCCGAACGGCGGGCCGCCCGGCATGGACGGTCGCCGTTCGGCACCCCGGGGCCACGGGAGTCTTCCGCCCGCACCACCCCCGCACTAATATCCGAAAGCTATTCGCATTTCGGCGGGCACGCGGGGAGGGGAACTGCGATGGGTCTTCCGGAGGGCTTCCGATGGGGCGTCGCCACCGCCGCCTACCAGATCGAGGGCGCGGTGGACGAGGACGGGCGGGGACCGTCCGTCTGGGACGCCTTCTCCCACACGCCCGGACGCGTCCGGGACGGCCACACCGGCGACGTCGCCTGCGACCACTACCACCGCTGGCCGGAGGACGTCGCGCTCATGGCGGGCCTCGGCGTCGGCTCCTACCGGTTCTCGATCGCGTGGCCGCGCGTCCAGCCGCCCGGCAGCGGCCCGGTCAACGCGAAGGGCCTCGACTTCTACGACCGGCTGGTCGACGGGCTGCTCGCCGCGGGCATCGCGCCCGCCGCCACCCTCTACCACTGGGACCTCCCGCAGCCGCTGGAAGACGCGGGCGGCTGGATGGAACGCGACACCGCCTACCGGTTCGCCGAATTCTCCTACCTGGCGGCCGAGCGGCTCGCCGACCGCGTGGACATGTGGATAACCCTGAACGAGCCCGTGGTCGTCACGGCCTACGGCTACGCGTTCGGCGTCTACGCCCCCGGCCGGGCGCTCATGCTGGACGCGCTCCCGACCGCGCACCACCAGCTGCTCGCCCACGGCCTCGCCGTCAACGCGCTGCGCAGCCGCGGCGCCCGCGCCGTCGGGCTGACGAACCACTACTCCCCGGCGTGGGCCGCGTCGCCCGGCGACCAGCCCGCCGCCGACGCCTTCGACGCGTTCATGAACCGCCTGTTCACCGACCCCGTGCTGCTCGGCCGGTACCCGGAGCTGATGGCGGACGCGCCGTTCGTCCGTCCCGAGGACATGCCGGTCATCGCGTCGCCGATCGACTTCCTGGGCGTGAACTACTACCACCCGACGCGGCTCGCGACGGCGTCCGAGGGGCCGCTGCCCTTCGACATCGTGGACATCACCGAGTACCCGACCACCGGGATGGGCTGGCCGATCGTCCCGGACGCGTTCCTGTCGCTGCTCCGCACGCTCGACGCCAGGTACGACCTGCCGCCGCTCTACATCACCGAGAACGGGTGCTCGTTCCCCGACGAGGTCGGCCCGGACGGCACGGTGGACGACTCGTCCCGCATCGAGTTCCTGGACGCCCACATCAAGGCCATGCGCACCGCCATCGACGAGGGCATCGACATCCGCGGCTACTACACGTGGTCGCTGCTGGACAATTTCGAATGGGCGGAGGGCTACCACCCGCGCTTCGGCCTCGTCCACGTCGACTACGAGACGCAGAAGCGCACGCCGAAGAAGTCCTACGCCTGGTACCGGGATCTCATAGCGTCGTCGTGACCCGTTCGCGTCGTCGTGACCCGTTCGCGTCGTCGTGACCCGTTC
>NZ_JBIQHY010000078.1:23438-33041 GCF_044508335.1 Actinomadura sp. | reverse complement strand
CATGCGAAAGGGCCGGCGGTGCGGTCACCGCCGGCCCTCTCAGCGTGCCCGGTCAGCTGTTCTTGGCCGACTCCTCCTCGGTCGCGGGGGCGCCGTTGGAGTCGGCGCCGACGGCCGCCTCTTCCGGGGCCTCGACGGCGTCGGCGTCGCCGGCGTCCACCGCCTTGCCGGGCTGCCCGCCCTTGACGGCCGGGTCGGCGGCCGGCTCGGCGATCGGGTCGGCGCGCCGCTTGGAGATGACGATCGCCGCGACGACGACCGCGACGGCCAGCACGGTCACCACGACGCGCAGCGCGGTGTTGCCCGCGTAGGTCACCACCGCGTCCGCGATCAGCAGCGCGACCAGGTTCATCACCTTGATCAGCGGGTTGATCGCGGGGCCGGCGGTGTCCTTGAACGGGTCGCCGACCGTGTCGCCGATGACCGTCGCCTCGTGCGCCTCGCTGCCCTTGCCGCCGAGGTGTCCCTCCTCGACGAGCTTCTTGGCGTTGTCCCAGGCGCCGCCGGAGTTGGCGAGGAACACCGCCATCAGCACGCCGGCGGCGATCGCGCCGCCCAGGTAGGCGCCGAGCGGCGCGTACCCGAGCGCGAACCCGACCGCGATCGGCGTCATGATCGCCAGCAGGCCGGGGGTGGCGAGCTCGCGCTGCGCGTCCCGGGTGCAGATGTCCACGACCCGGTCGTAGTCGGGCTGCTCGGTGTAGTCCATGATCCCGGGCTTGGTGCGGAACTGGTCGCGCACCTCCACCACGACCCGTCCGGCCGCCCGGCCGACCGCCATGATCGCCAGGCCGGAGAACAGGAACACCACGGCCGCACCGACGATCAGCCCGATCAGCACGTTCGGGCTGTCGATGGACAGGTTGAAGTTGACGAACTCGTCGCCGATCGCGTCCTTCGCGCTGCTGGACGCGTCATTGAGCGCGGCGATCACCGTCGTCCGGAAGGAGCCGAACAGCGCGGTCGCGGCGAGCACCGCCGTGGCGATCGCGATGCCCTTGGTGATCGCCTTGGTGGTGTTGCCGACCGCGTCGAGCCGCTCCAGGACGGCCGCGGCCTCGCCCTTCACGTCCCCGGACATCTCGGCGATGCCCTGGGCGTTGTCGGAGACGGGACCGAAGGTGTCCATCGAGACGATCACGCCGACCGTGGTCAGCAGCCCGGTGCCGGCCATCGCCACCGCGAACAGCGCGACGGTGGTGTTGCCGAAGCCGAGCAGGAACGCCCCGTACACCGCGCCGCCGATGACGAGCGCGGTGTAGACGGCCGACTCCAGGCCGAGCGAGATGCCGGACAGGATGACGGTCGCCGGGCCCGTCCGGGCGCTGTCGGTGACCTCCTTGACGGGCTTGCGGTTCGTCTCGGTGAAGTAGCCGGTGAGCAGCTGGATGACGCTCGCCAGCACGATGCCGATGATGACCGAGCCGAGGGCGACCCAGCGCGGGTCGGCGTCCAGGCCCCGGATGGCCTGGTCGGTGACGCCGCTCAGGTCCGCGAAGGACGAGGGCAGGTAGGTGAACGCGGCGATCGCGACGAGGATCGCCGAGATGCCCGCCGAGATGAAGAAGCCCCGGTTGATCGCCGTCATGCCGGAGCGGTCGCCGGAGCGGGGGGCCACCGCGAAGATGCCGATCACCGCGGTGATCACACCGATCATCGGGACGATCAGCGGGAAGACCAGGCCCTCGGTGCCGAACGCCGCCGTCCCCAGGATGAGCGCGGCGACCAGCGTGACCGCGTACGACTCGAACAGGTCGGCGGCCATGCCGGCGCAGTCGCCGACGTTGTCGCCCACGTTGTCGGCGATCGTCGCCGCGTTGCGCGGGTCGTCCTCCGGGATGCCCTGCTCGACCTTGCCGACGAGGTCGGCGCCGACGTCCGCGGCCTTGGTGAAGATGCCGCCGCCGACTCGCATGAACATGGCGAGCAGCGCGGCGCCGAACCCGAAGCCCTCCAGCACCTTCGGCGCGTCGCCCTGGTAGGCGAGGACGACGATCGCGGCGCCGAACAGGCCCAGGCCGACGGTGAACATGCCGGCGACGCCGCCGGTGCGGAACGCGATCCGCATGGCGGTCTTCTCGCCGCCCTCCTCGCGCGCCGCCGCGGCGACCCGGACGTTGCCGCGGACCGCGAGCCACATGCCGGTGAACCCGGTGACGGCGGAGAACAGCGCGCCGATGACGAAGAAGACCGACCGGCCGATCCGCTCGCTCGTCGAGTCGGCGGGGAGCAGCAGCAGGACGAGCGGGATCAGCACGACGAATATCGCGACCGTGCGGAACTGGCGTTTCAGGTAGGCGCCCGCACCCACCTGCACGGCCCGCGCGATCTCTTGCATCTTGGCGGTGCCCTGGCCAGCGGCCAGGACATCGCGGACGAGACCCGCGGCGACGGCCAGTGCCAACAGTGCGATCACAGCGACGACGACGACCAGGGAGAGGTCGCCGCCGCCGAGATCCACTTCTGCGCTGGCCGGGCTTGACAGGGAAAACCCGGACATCCGTCCTCCTCGACAGGGGCATTGCGACTGGATCGTCACCTAGAAGACGATCTTTACCGCGTACCCCGCGAGTCATGATTTCGAACGCCTCGCACGGCAACGCGGGTGCCGGGAGTCTACGCAGGCGCAACTCGAATGTTAAGGCCGCCCGGCCCTTGATGAAGATGTCACCGAAATGCAATGGCCGATACGCCGGAAATGGAGCCTAAGACCCGCACAGGGGTCATTGTCCCAGGTCAGCCTGGGTTAGACAGCCCTCACCCGGCCGCAACCTTGACACGCGCACGCGCCAATCGGCGCCGCGCCCCGGCGGCGGGCGTCGCATTCAAGGTAGGCATTAACACGAATTTTGTCCAGCCCCAAATCGCCCGAACCGACTTCATCCGCCTGAGAATCTCACAACACCCGCAACACGGGCCCCACCACCCCCACCCCCGTGACCGACGGCACGGCCTCCGGGTCCGGGGCCGGAAAGACTGAGGCCCCGCCGGTGGCGGGGCCTTCGGTCGTGTGGGGCGGGCGCGCGGCTAGATGGTCGCCTCGGCTTCGGCCGGCCAACTCATCCGTATCTGGACCCCCTTGGGAGTGGAGGCGATCTCCACGTCGTCGGCGAGGCCGGCGATGACCGCCAGCCCCAGCTCCGCCGTGCCCTCGCCCCAGCCGCCGTCCTCGAACTCGCCGTCGTCCACGGCCGTCTGGAGGTCGCCCGGCGTGCCGTCGCCGGGGACGGTGTCGCTGACGGTCACCTCGAAGCGGCGGTCGGCGCCGCTCAATTCGAGGCGGACGGGCTCGTCCGGGCAGTGCCGGCGGTGCGCCTCCACGGCGCGCGAGCACGCCTCGCCGACCGCGAGCCTGACCTCGTCCAGCAGCGGCTCGGCGACGCCACTGCGGCGGGCCACGGCGGTCACGATCAGGCGGGCGGTCCGCACGTGGACGGGCAGCGCGCTGAAGGACAGTTCAACGGTCGACATCTCAGCTGCAGGCCGCCTACTTGGCGTCCTTGCGCTTCGCCTCGGCATCGGCGATGGAGTCGTGGATGCCGAACACCTTGGTCAGCCCGGTGATCCGGAAGATCTTGAGGATGCGCTCCT
Source organism: Actinomadura sp. (assembly GCF_044508335.1). Lineage (NCBI taxonomy): Bacteria > Bacillati > Actinomycetota > Actinomycetes > Streptosporangiales > Thermomonosporaceae > Actinomadura > Actinomadura sp. Next base: position 29,450 of record NZ_JBIQHY010000078.1, on the reverse strand, counting down.
GGGTGCACACCAGTTCCAGCGAGCCGTCGTGCGCGCGCACCCGCTTGAGCCCGCCGACCAGGACGCCGAGCCCGGTGGAGTCGAGGAACTCCACCTTCTCCATGTCCACGAGCAGGTGGAACTTGCCCTTGTTGACCAGGTCGATGAGCTTCTCGCGAAGCTTCGGCGCCGTGTAGACGTCGATCTCGCCCTCCACGTTGATGACGGTGAGGCCATCGTCGGTGGTGTAGTCGTTCACCTTCAGGTCCACAGATCCTCCACGCGCCGTGCAGCACTATCCGATCCCGATGCCCGGGCCACCGGACAGTGGCCGGCCATCGAGACTTCGCCGTGATTCAACCACGCTCCGGCGTCGTGCACGCACGTAATCGCCCACTCGGGCGAAAGTTCGCGCCATCCCGTCTGACCTGCTGCTCTACCGGCCAGGGCAGGGGGTACGGGCACCTCGGCGCCGGGGCGTTCCCGTAGTTCTGCCCAGGCTGGCAAACTGAAAACCTGATGGGCGTCCAAAGATCTTCAACTCCCCTCGACCGGCTCCTCGCCGACCCGTCGCGGCGCGACCGCATCACCCATGTGGAGCGCGTTCCCGCACGTCGGGGCCGCCGTGCCGGGTGGCCGTCCTGGGCACCCCCGCTGCTGGTCGAGCGGCTCGCGGCGGCGGGCATCGAGGCGCCCTGGGAGCACCAGGCCGCCGCCGCCGAACACGCCCGCGCGGGACGCTCCGTGATCATCGCCACAGGCACCGCGTCCGGGAAGTCCCTCGCCTACCTGCTGCCCTGCATCGACGCGATCTATGCCGGGGAGGAGAATCCTCGCCACGAGGGGACGATCCTCTACCTGTCGCCCACCAAGGCGCTCGCCGCCGACCAGCTCCGCGCGCTCCGCTCCCTGCACCTGACCCGCGTCCGCGCCGCGACCTACGACGGGGACACCCCGCAGGACGAGCGGACATGGGTCCGGCAGCACGCGAACTATGTGCTGACGAACCCGGACATGCTGCATCGGTCGATCCTGCCGGGGCATGCGCGCTGGTCCTCCTTCCTGCGCCGCCTCCGGTACGTCGTCATCGACGAGGCGCACGGATACCGCGGCGTCTTCGGGTCGCACGTCGCGCAGGTCCTGCGCCGCCTGCGCCGGCTGTGCGGGCGGTACCACGCGTCCCCCACCTTCATCCTGGCGTCGGCGACGGCGTCCTCGCCCGCGTCCGCCGCGTCCCGCCTCACCGGCCTGGACGTCGTCGCGGTGGACGACGACGCCTCCCCGCGCGGGCCCGCGACCTTCGCGCTCTGGGAACCGCCCCTCACCGAACTCCGCGGCGAACGCGGCGCCCCCGTCCGCCGCACGGCCACGGCCGAGGCGGGCGACCTGCTGGCCGACCTCGTCGTCGAGGGCGTCCAGACGCTCGCGTTCGTCCGGTCCAGGCGCGGGGCGGAGTCGGTGGCGCTCGGCGCCAAGCGCGCGCTGCACGAGGTCGCGCCGTCCTTGGCCGACCAGGTCGCCGCCTACCGCGCGGGCTACCTGCCCGAGGAGCGGCGCGCACTGGAGGCGGCCCTCCGCTCCCGCTCCATCGTCGGCCTGGCGAGCACCAACGCGCTCGAACTCGGCGTCGACGTCTCCGGCCTCGACGCCGTCCTCGTCTGCGGCTGGCCCGGCACCCGCGCGTCGCTCTGGCAGCAGGCCGGACGCGCCGGACGTTCCGGGCAGTCGGCCCTCGCCGTCCTCGTCGCGCGGGACGACCCGCTCGACACGTACCTCGTCCACCACCCCGAGGCGATCTTCGGGACGCCGGTCGAGGCGACCGTGCTCGACCCCGACAACCCGTACGTCCTTGAACCGCACCTTTGCGCGGCCGCGTCCGAGATGCCGCTCACCGAGGAGGACCTCCCCCTCTTCGGCCCGGCGACCGCCGACCTGCTGCCCGACCTCGTCCGCCGGGGCTTCCTCCGGCGGCGCCCCGCGGGCTGGTACTGGACGCGCCGCGACAAGGCCGCCGACCTGGCCGACATCCGCGGGGCGGGCGGCGCACCCGTCCAGGTGGTGGAGATGTCGACGGGCCGGCTCCTCGGCACCGTGGACGAGGCGTCGGCGCACACGACCGTCCACGAGGGCGCCGTCTACATCCACCAGGGCGAGTCGTACATCGTCCAGTCACTCGACCTGGACGACTCCGTCGCGCTCGTAGAAGCGGCCGACCCCGACTACTCGACGACCGCTCGCGACATCACCGACATCAGCATCGTCGAACGGCTCCGCTCGACCTCCTGGGGCGAGGCCACGCTCTGCTTCGGAACCGTCGAAGTGACCCGCCAGGTGGTCGCCTACCAGATGCGCCGCCTGCAGACAGGGGAGATGCTCGGCGAGAAACCCCTGGACCTACCGCCCCGCACCCTCCGCACCCGCGCCGTGTGGTGGACGCTCTCCGACTCGCAGATCGCCTCCCTGGGCGACCTCGACCTGGCGGGCGCGGCCCACGCAGCCGAACACGCCTCGATCGGCCTCCTGCCCCTGTTCGCGACCTGCGACCGCTGGGACATCGGCGGCGTCTCCACGGCCGTCCACCCCGACACGGGCCTGCTCACCGTCTTCGTGTACGACGGCCACGAAGGCGGCGCGGGCTTCGCCGAACGCGGCTACGCGGACGCCTCCTCCTGGCTGCACGCGACCCGCGACGCGATCGCCTCCTGCGAGTGCGACTCAGGCTGCCCGTCCTGCATCCAGTCCCCCAAGTGCGGCAACGGCAACGACCCCCTGGACAAACGAGGCGCGCTGACCCTCCTGGCGGCCCTACTGGCCCAGGCCCCCAAGTAGCACCGGCCCCGGCGGCGGGGCCTCCATCAATTCGGCGCGACGCGTTGGGCCGGAACCGACGGCTGGTCGCCCATCCCGCGGCGCGCCTGGGCGAGCGCCTGCTGCAGCCTCCGCCGCTCCATCTCCAGCGTCTGCAGGGACTCCTCGTGCTCGTCCCGCAGGTCCCGCAGCTCACGGCGCATGTTCATCGCCCGGCGGAAGCCCAGCGTCGCGACCGTCAGACCGGCCATGAACACGATCGCCACCACGGCGCCGGCCATGAAGACGTGCCACTCCTGCGTGATCCCCGGAATCTCGTGGCCGAACGCGGACATCTGGGCGCTTCCCGTGTTGTCCAGCACCACGGCGACACCCACCACGGCGGCGGCGAGCGCGACGATCAGCCCCAGGAAGATCATGCGGAGGGTCTCCTCTCCATCAGGCCCCCACTGACAGGGCCGAGGTCTCGGACGACAGTGACGCATTGCCGGACGATCCGGGCGATCCAGCACCGCAGCCTAGACCCTGCCCAATCCACCCCGCCAGCCTCCCTGATCAACCCACCTCCACCCTCACCACGCACATCACCCCAGACCGAAGCAACCCCAGGACAGCCGCGTCTTGCCGCCTGACATGCATGAGGCCGAGAGTACGGACGCAGGGGCGCCGACTCCTGGAGTCGGGACGGGCTACTTGCGGCGGTGGCTGCGCTTGGTCTTCTTGGGGGCGGGCTCGGCGATGCGGACGTTCACGCCGCTGGACCCCTTGCCGAGGGTCGCGGGCCGGCGAGCGGGCTTGGCCTTCGTGGCCACGCCCGACTTCTTAGCGGCCTTCGACTTCTTGCGTCCGGCGGACAGGACCGGGGCCGTCTTGGCGACGGCCTCGGCGCGTGCGATCTGCTCGCGCGCCTTGGCGACCCGCTTGCGGCCGGTGCCGCTGCGCGCGGCCCGGGCCGCCATGCCGTTGCTGCTCGTGCCCGCCTGGGCGACGCGCAGGCGGCGCGTCCACGTGCCGAGGTGAGCGGCGACGATCAGCAGGATCAGCGCGATGCCCACGCTCTTGCCCCACTGGAGGCGGTCGGTGCCCGCGACGTTCTGGGCCTTCGGCGAGTCGGTGGCGATCTGCGGCGCGGGGTAGGTGAGGCCGGGCGTCGCACCGTCCGGCTGGACGGACGGGAGCGTGACCGGCGACTCGTCGTTGAACGGCGTCAGCGGCGTATTCGCGCTGGGCACGGTCGAGTTCGCGGGGAGGGACGGAGCGGTGCCGCCGGGGAGGGCCGCCGACCCGCCGCCCAGCGTGGCGGTCGCGGTCGAGGTGCTCGAGTACAGCGACCCGCCCGTCCCGGTGGCCCGCCGTGCGCGGACGCCGACGGAGACGGCGCCGCTCGACCGGGTCAGCGAAAGGGTGGCGGAGCAGCTCGTCCCCTGGCAGAGGGAGTCGACCGAGCCCGACTTGCCCTTCACGCCTGACCCCGAGATCGCGTAGCCGGTGAGGTCGTCCTCCAGGCCGCGGTTCCACTTCACGACGAGCTTGCCGCCGGACGCGCTCGCGGACACTCCCGTCGGGGCGGCCGGCGCGATCCGCACGGTGAAGGTGTTGGAGTCGTAGATGTGGCCGGTCTGCTTGCCCTTGAGGAAGACCTTGTAGCGGCCGTTCCGGGTGATCGGGAAGGTTCCGGTCAGGTCTCCGGAGAGGCCGCGCTCGGCGAGGAACGTGTCGCCGATCCCGGGGCCGCTCACCCGCAGCTGCATGGTGATCGCGAAGTCGAAGTGGGCCTTGGCGGTCAGCTGGGAGCCGCTGGTGATGACCGCTCCGTCGGCCGGGGAGATGACACTCGTCGTGGCGGCCTGCGCCGGCAGGGCGCCGAGCACCGGGAAGCTCATCGCAAGGGGCGCCGCGAGCGCGACTGCACCGATCCTGCGAATGATGGTCACGCCTCAATCCCTTCGACAGCGTTCTGCTCGTCTCGTCCCGCTGAGGTCAACGCGGGGGGCTCACGCGTCCGGTGGTAACCATGGGCTTACAGCAGCGTAACGTACCACTGGGTAGCAGAAGTCACAGGACGATGACAATGCGCCGTTCGCGCGATTCCCCCACCCTATTGACATTGAGTGCAAGGAACTGTGTCGCGTCAGGGTACGCCGTCTCGTCCCACAGGACCAGCTTTTGCCCGGGAAACGACTCGCAGGCGTCCGATGCCCATCGGCACCCTCAGGCGGACGGTCACCGAGACGTCGACGACGCCCCCGCTCACCCGGCACCGCGACAGCCGGGCGCCGGACGCCGCCGCGATGTCGCCGGCCCGCCCGCAAGCGGATCCGCCGCCTTCCGCGATCCGCGCCGCCGCCGCCAACGCCGCCATGTCGGCCGCCGCATCGCCCCGGTGCCGCGCCGCCCGCACCCCGCCCACAGCGATCGCCGCCGCTCCGGTGATCCACACGAGGGCCGCGAACGCCACCACCCAAACCGTCCCCGACCCCCGATCCCCACCGCCGCCCCAAGCCCGCCCCACCAACACCCGCCTCCTAGCCATCAGACCGATCCCCCTCCCACGCCGTCACTCCGCAGAACTGCCCCCACTCCTCCTCATCCCTGCGATCGGCGGCACTCCGGGTTCGACGGCGGCGGCTGTGCGGGCGTGGACGATCAGGGGCGGGAGGCCGACTGCCGCGGGAGGCGCGACCGGGGCGGAGACGTCCACGTGGACGGTTGCCTCGTCGCGGCGGACCCGGACCGTCGCGCCCTTCGGGACGGCCCTCACCACGAGTTCGCGAACCGCGGTGAGGGACTCGCCTCGCGCCGCCGCGCGGGCGCCGGACCGGGCGGCGTCCGTACAGGTGAGCTGCACGGACACCGCCGACAGGCCCCACAGCGCGACGGCCGTGATCAGCACGAGGGCGGGGAGGGCCGCGGCGACCTCCGCGGTGGCCGTCCCGCGATCCCTCAGCCCGCGAGTTTGAGGGCCTTCTCGATGATGTGAAAGAGCAGGGTCTTCACCTGGGAGCTCGTCACGATCTTGAACAGCAGGCCGGCGAAGGCCGCCGCGGCGATCGTGCCGACGGCGTACTCCGCGGTGGACATCCCCCGGTCCCCGCGCAGACTGGTCCATCGCCGCACCACCATCTTCATCGCCCGCATGGGGCTCCTTTCGCTCGTCGTTCTCCTCAAGGCTGCGGGGCGGCGGCCCGGCGCGGCAGGTGAACGCGGTTCTGTGGAAAACCCCGG
>NZ_JBIQHY010000078.1:1895-23338 GCF_044508335.1 Actinomadura sp. | reverse complement strand
AGGGGTTAGGGCGGGTGCTCAGGGGTTAGGGCGGGTGCTCAGGGGTTAGGGCGGGGATTCAGCGGACTTGGCCAGGTGGCGGGTCCAGTGGAGGCCCAGGAGGTTGAGGGTTGTGCCTGTGATCAGGCAGGCCAGGCCGGGGAGGGTGCCGCAAAGGAACGGGATCGGGTGGGCGCCCAGGGCGGCGGCCATGGCCAGGCCCAGGAGGGGGAGGACGGCCAGCAGGCGAGCCGTGGCGCGGGGGCCGGCCAGCTGGACCGATATGTCCTGGCGCTGGGCCTCTTCGTCGCGGAGGGCCCCGGCCAGGCCGTCCAGGACGGTGGCCAGGGCGCCGCCGCGTTCCGCGCCGATGCGCCAGCAGGCCGCCAGCAGCCGCAGCCCCTCGGCTCCCGGTCTGGTCGCCAGTTCGTCCAGGTGGTCGGGTGGCGGACGCGGGATGTGCAGGAGTTCCCGGGACACATGCGGGTCCAGGACGGCGGCGGCCGACTTGAACGCCTCGTCGGGGGTTCGGCCGGCCGCCAGCTCGGCGGCCATGGCGTCGCAGAGTTCGATGACGGACGTCCGCCAGCGGTGCGGCCGGGTCCTGCGCTCGCGGACGGCTTCGATCCTGGTTCTCACGGCGCGCCACGGGTCGGTCGGCGGGGGTGGTGCCAGGCGGTTCAGGCGGCGGCACGCGGGAGTGGGGCCGAGGAGCGTCCAGATGGCGGCGGCTAAGCAGAGGGTGGCGAGTGCGATGGTCATCCGGCTCCTCGCAGGCGGGCTTGCAGGGCGTCGGCGCCGTGGGACGGGACTACCTCGCCGGTTGCGGTGAACGAGACGGCGGGGACGACGCCCACCAGGCCATCAGGCGCCCGGTGCAGGAGGCAGATCTCCGCTACGCGGCGGCGGCCCCCGCCCGGGTCGCGGACCAGGTGGACGACGACGTCCAGCGCGGCGGCCAACTGGCTGTGGACGGCCTCGCGGCTCAGCCCCGCCGCGCAGGCGAGCGCTTCGAGCCGGGCCGGCACGTCCGCGGCCGTGTTGGCGTGGAGGGTGCCGCAGCCGCCTTCGTGTCCGGTGTTCAAAGCCTGAAGGAGGACTACCACTTCCGAGCCTCGGACCTCGCCGACCACCAGGCGGTCGGGGCGCATGCGGAGTGCCTGGCGGACGAGGTCGTTCAACGTCACGCCCCCGGCGCCCTCCACGTTGGGCGGGCGGGCCTCCAGCCGCACCACGTGCGGATGGTCGGGTTTCAGTTCGGCGGAGTCTTCTACGAGGAGCAACCGTTCGTGCTGGTCGGCCAGTGAAAGCAGGCTGCTCAGGAGTGTGGTCTTGCCGGTTCCCGTGCCGCCGGTGATGAGGAAGGCGGCGCGGGACTCGATCAGCGCGGCGAGCAGCGCGGCCCCTTCGGGCGGGACGGTCCGCGCCGCGACCAGCTCGTCCAGGGTGAACGCGCGGCGCCGGGGCAGGCGCAGGGACAGGCAGGTGCCTCCCGCCGCCACCGGCGGGAGGACGGCGTGGAGCCGGACCCCGCCCGGCAGCCGGGCGTCGGCGTACGGGGCCGCGTCGTCGAGGCGGCGGCCGGCGGCGGCGGTGAGGCGCTGGGCCAGGCGGCGCAGCGCCGCCTCGCCGGTGAACCGCACCGGGGTGCGGACGAGGCCGGACCCGGTGTCGGCCCAGACCTCGTCCGGGCCGTTGACCAGCACGTCGGTGACGTCGGGCGAGCGCAGCAGCGGCTCGAGCGGCCCGGCCCCGACGAACTCCGCGCACAACTCGTCCGCCAGCGCCAGGACCTCCCGGTCGCCGAGCAGCCGCTCCTCCGCGCGCAGCGCCGCGGCGACCCGGCCGGTCGTCGCCTCCCCGCCGCTGCCGGCCAGCCGGTCGCGAACCGCGCCGGACAGGCGGGCCGCCCTCATGCCGCTTCCCGGTAGGCGTAGGGCTGGAGGGCCAGGTCGGCGAGGGTCTTCGCGCAGAAGTCGGCGAGAGGGCCGCGGCGGCAGGCCCGTTCCAGGTCGCCTTCGTCGGTGGCGGCGGGAAGGCGGCGGTCGCGGTCGAAGGCGCCGGCGGACGGGAGGTCCAGGGCCTGGGCGACCGCATCGGGGGTGAGGCCGCCGGGAGCCGGGCCCTGGACGACCAGGCGCAGGTCGGCGGTGTCGCGGCGGAGGGCGGCGGCCAGGCCGTCGGCGGCGACGGTGGCGCGGACCTCGGCGGGGACGAGCAGGAACGTGACGTCGGCGGAGCGCAGGGCGGCGCGGCCGATGTCGCCGGGGTAGCGCGGGACGTCCGCGACGACCAGGTCGAAGCCGCGGGCGGCGGCGTCGAGGAGGGCGCGGACGGCCTCGTCGGAGACCGGGACGGGTTCGCCGCGCCGCCAGGAGAGGACGGACAGGTCGCCCGAGCGGGGCAGGGTCTCGCGGAGCGTCGCGGTGCTGAGGCGGCCGCGGCGTTCGGCGAGGTCGTGCCAGCGGACGCCCTCGTGCTCCTCCAGGCCGAGCATGAGGTCGACGCCGCCGCCGAACGGGTCGGCGTCCAGCAGGAGGGTGCGCAGCCCCTGGCCGGCGGCGGCCAGGCCGAGCGCGGTGGCGAGGACGCTGGCGCCGGCGCCGCCGCGGGCCCCGACGACGCAGAGCGTGGTGGCCCAGCCGCCCTCGGGTTCGCAGGCCGCGGCGAACGCGTTGATCAGCCAGTCCTCGTGGTCGGGCAGCGCGGCGACGTCCTGCGCGCCGGCCTCGACGGCGAGGCGGTACGCCTCGGCGGTGGCGGAGTCGGTGACCAGGACGACGCCGGGGCGGCGCTGGAGGCCGGCGGCCGCGACGTCGGCGGCCATGTCGGCGCCCACGAGGATGAGGGCCGGCCACGTCCAGGCGGGTCTGGCCTCGTCGGCCCCGTAGGCGACCTCGGCGTGGGCGTCGGCGGCGGCCGCGAGCCGGAGCAGGCCGTCGGCGAGGGCCTGGTCGCCCGTGACGATCAGTGCCGCGAGGTTCATCGGATGCTCCTTCGACGTTCGGAGGCATCCACCTTGCGGCGCGGCGCGGGGCGGGCGCAGAGGTTCGGCGAACTGTGGATAACTTCGCCGGGCGGCGGAGCGGCGGGCGGCGGAGCGGCGGGCGGCGGAGCGGCGGGCGGCGGATCGGCGGGCGGCGGAGCGGCGGGCGGCGGCGGTGACCGTCGCCGCCCGCCCGACGCCTGGGCGACCCCCGCCGGGGGGGAGAGCGGGGGTCGCCTTACGGTCCGGCTCCGGGGGGGTAGAGCCGGTCCGTTTTCCCAGGAAAGTCTCGGTGGGAGTTCAGCATGAGCCGTGCGTAAGTCCGCCCTATGGCTGAGGCAAACTCACGACCCAGTCTAGGCAGATACAACATATGCTGCCCGATCGTCGAGAGTTCCGTCGAGGCGCAAACTCGTCCGGTGCATGACGATTTTTCTCATACTGCCGGACAGCGCGCGCCGGACGGCGCGATCCCCCTCCCCCGCACGGCCGCAAGGGGCGTCGCACGGGCTCGGAAGTGGGAGCGTACAGCAGAACTGGAGATCCTTCCCGCCGCACCGGTGATCGGCCGCCTAAATGAAACGATCACGGTGAGTGATCATTTTTGCGACCCCCAACGGGGTTACGGATAGTCCGGAATATCACCCGGCTGCCTCATCCGGCACCGGTGTCCCGTCCGGCGCCGCCGGCCACAACGGTCCGGCCTTTCCGAAGAGGGGCTTGTCAACTGCGCAGATGAGGCGTAGACAGGTTGCTACGGACCACGTGTCCGTGCACGGCAGCCGGGCACCCACGCGCGACCAGCCGCGGGAGGCGCGTCGAGGCGGGCTTGACCCGATCCGACGGATTTGAGGTGCACGCTTGGTAACCCGGTGTGACGTGACTGGCGGCGGCGTCCCAGCGCGGGGCGCCGTTCGCTTCGTGTCGGGCGGGTGCTACTCGCGGACGTCCAGCCCCAGGGCCGCCGCCAGCACGACCGCCTGATACGGGTCGATCACCGCGCGCTTCAGCTCGGCGGCGGACGGGTCCAGCGCCGAGAGGTCGCTGCCGCGCAGGTCGCAGCCGGAGAAGTCCGCCCGGTGCAGGTACGCGCCCGACAGGTCGACGCGGCGGATCTCCGCTCCCGCGCAGCGCGCGCCCGTGAGGTCGGCCTCGCGCATGCGCACGTCCGTGAAGGACGCGCGGCGCAGGTCGGCGCCCGGCAGGCCCGTGAACGACCAGTCGCCGCCCTTCACCTTCAACAGGTCGTATGTACAGGCGTCGAACATGCTGCCCACGAGCTTGCACCCCGAGAAGGCGGCGTCGAAGAAGCCGCATCGCACGAACGTGCAGTTGACGAACGCGGCATCGGTATGGGTGGACGCGTTGAAACGCACCCCGCGGAACGTGCAGTCGGTGAACACGGCACCGGTGCCGGTGGCCTCCGTCATATCGACGTCCACGAACAGGACGTTCTCGTGGTTCTCGCCCGTCAGGTCACGCGAATCCCAGTTCGCCGACGAGATCGTGGTGTCGGTGGGCGCGGCTGGACGTCCGTGCATGCGTTCGGCCATGCGCACAGCATGGCGGCACCGGCCGACAGGATCAGCCCCGCATGAACGCTTCGCAGATCGCCTGCGAGTCCCGCGCGGCGGCGGCCACCGCAGACGAGCAGTGGACGATCCACCGCACGACGCCCTCGGACGTGCCGGACGCATAGTCCCGCAAGGCCGACCGGTACTCGTCCTCCAGTTCCAGGTGCCCGACCTCGGGCGCGACCAGGGACTTGGGGTCGAGCCCACGCGACACCAGGGTGAGGCGCTGAGCGGCACGGGCGACCAGCCCGTCCCCCCAGCCGAAGGGGCGCAGCGCCATCAGTTCGCCGTGCACGATGGCCGCGACCACCAGCGCCGGCGCCTTCGTCGGGGAAGTCAGCAGCCCGCTGAGCGCGTCCAAGCGCGCCGCCACCTCGGACGGCGAGGGCGCCTCGCCCAACCCCAGGTCGTCCTTCACGGCACCCTCGTCCGTGCGCGGACGTCCCAGGTCGGCGCTGTCGACGGCGTCCGCGGCGGCGAGGACGTGCAGCCGGGCGAGCGCCTGCCGCGGCGCCTTGCGCCAGGTCTCCGTCAGCGTCCCCAGTTCGGCCGACACGCGCAGCGACCCCTGGACGACGGGGTCGGACGGGCTGTCGGCGGTGCGGAGCTCGTCCAGCGTGACCGCCGCCCCCTCCAGGACGGCCGACGCGCGGGCGCCCCGCAGCGCGGACTCCGTGGACACCTCGGCGCTGCGCCGCCGCAGGATGCGGTGGCCGAGCAGCCGGTCGACGGCCTTCCGCGCGTCGTCGACGGCACCGGCCACGCCGGGCAGGTTCGCTACATCAGCAAGGGCATCGGTCACGGCCCGACCCTATGCGGTCCGCGCGGACGCCCGGGAGACGCCCCCGGCCTCGCGAAACGTCCCCGGCCGCCGTGCGAAACGTGCCCGGCCGACCCGTGAGACGACCCGGACACTCGCGAAACGCCCCACAGAAGCGTAGAACGGAGACGGTTCCCGGATAGCGGACCTGGGAAGGCCAGTTGTGTCGGGGATCACAACAGCATCCGGATTCGTGGTGGCCGTCGAGTTCGTCTTCCACCTGAGGGATTCCGGCCTTGTGGAGACCGGGTCTTTCCTGGTGGAGTGGGGATACCGGGCGACCCCGCATCACCTGACAAGGAGTTCGCGTTGAGCCAGAGCCAAGAGACACTGTCGAACCTTCTGCAGGAGACGCGCCGCTTCGCCCCGCCCGCCGACCTCGCCGCCTCCGCCAACGTCAAGGCCGACGCCTACGAGCGGGCGTCCGCAGACCCCCTGGCGTTCTGGGCGGAGCAGGCGGACCGGCTCACCTGGACCAAGCGGTGGGACGAGGTCCTCGACTGGAGCAACCCGCCGTTCGCCAAATGGTTCGTGGGCGGCGAGCTGAACGTCGCCTACAACTGCGTCGACCGGCACGTCGAGGCCGGGCACGGAGACAAGGTCGCCTACTACTGGGAGGGCGAGCCGGGCGACAGCCGCACGATCACCTACGCCGACCTCCAGCGCGAGGTCAACAAGGCCGCGAACGCCCTGCTCGAACTCGGCGTCCGCAAGGGCGACCGGGTCGCGATCTACCTGCCGATGATCCCCGAGCTGCCGATCTCGATGCTCGCGTGCGCGCGCATCGGCGCGACGCACTCGGTGGTGTTCGGCGGCTTCTCTTCCGAGGCCCTCCGGACCCGCATCGACGACGCGGACGCCAAGCTCGTCATCACCGCCGACGGCGGCTTCCGCCGCGGCAAGCCGTCCGACCTCAAGGGGATCGTGGACGAGGCCGTCGCGCAGACGCCGTCGATCGAGCACGTCCTCGTGGTGCGCCGCACCGGCGAGCAGGTCACCGAGAACGACCGCGACCTGTGGTGGCACGACGTCGTCGACCGGCAGAGCGAGGAGCACACCGCCGAGCCCATGGACGCGGAGCACCCGCTCTACATCCTGTACACGTCCGGGACGACGGGTAAGCCCAAGGGGATCCTGCACACGACCGGCGGCTACCTGGTCCAGTGCGCCTACACCCACTGGGCCGTGTTCGACCTGAAGCCCGAAACGGACATCTACTGGTGCTCGGCCGACATCGGCTGGGTGACCGGGCACTCGTACATCGTGTACGGGCCGCTCGCCAACGGGTCGACCAGCGTCATCTACGAGGGCACCCCCGACACCCCCAACAGGGGACGCTGGTGGGACGTCATCCAGAAGTACAAGGTGTCCATCTTCTACACCGCGCCCACGGCGATCCGGACGTTCATGAAGTGGGGCGACGACATCCCCGCGCAGTACGACCTGACGTCCCTGCGCGTCCTCGGGTCGGTCGGCGAGCCGATCAACCCGGAGGCCTACATCTGGTACCGCAGGGTCATCGGCGGCGACCGGACCCCGGTCGTCGACACCTGGTGGCAGACGGAGACCGGCGCCATCATGATCAGCCCGCTGCCGGGCGTCACGGACGCCAAGCCGGGCGCGGCGATGCGCCCACTGCCGGGCATCGCCGCGGACGTGGTGGACGACCAGGGCCAGTCGGTGCCGAACGGCGGCGGCGGGTTCATGGTGCTCCGCGAGCCGTGGCCGGCCATGCTCCGGACGATCTGGGGCGACGACGAGCGGTACGTCAAGACGTACTGGTCGCGCTTCGACGGCCTGTACTTCGCGGGCGACGGCGCCAAGAAGGACGAGGACGGCGACATGTGGCTGCTCGGCCGCGTGGACGACGTCATGCTCGTGTCCGGGCACAACATCTCCACGACGGAGGTGGAGTCGGCGCTGGTGTCGCACCCGAAGGTCGCCGAGGCGGCGGTCGTCGGCGCGACCGACCCGGTGACCGGGCAGGCCATCGTCGCGTTCGTCATCCCGCGCGGCAGCGCCGGCGAGGAGGTGGAGGGCCCCGAATTCGCCAAGGAGCTGCGCGACCACGTCTCCAAGGCGCTCGGCCCGATCGCCAAGCCCCGGCAGATCCTGATGGTGCCGGAGCTGCCGAAGACCCGCTCCGGCAAGATCATGCGCCGGCTGCTCCGCGACGTCGCCGAGAACCGCAGCATCGGTGACGTCACGACCCTGGCCGACAGCACGGTCATGGACTTGATCTCGGAGAAGCTCCCGGCGAGCAAGTCCGAGGACTGACCGGCCCCGGAACGGCCCGCGCCCGCACAGGGACGCGGGCCGTTCCCATGCCCGCCCACCGCGCGGGTCCGGCTGCCGCGCGCGGGCGGCAGGTGCCCTCTCTGGCCCGCGGACGGGTGTCCGAGTAGTCGTGTTCTGGGCGGGTAAGGTGGAATCCGGTGCGCCGGGAAGTCTGGTCGGCAGGGGCTTCCCGTAATGGCGCGGGCCGGTCCCTCGAAGGAGACTGTTCACCCGCCCTACCGGGAGTCCTGCATGGCGCGCCCCTCTGTGAAGCGCCGCGTCGCCACGACGTGGCCCGTCCGCTACAAGACGCAGGTCGCCACCGCCTTGCGGACGGAGACGCTCGGCGGCGTCGTGATGCTGCTGGCGGCGATCGCCGCGCTGGTGTGGGCCAACACGCCCTGGGCGGGCGCCTACGAAAGCCTGCGGACGTTCGAGATCAGCCCGCACTGGCTGCACCTCGGGCACATGGACGTGCAGCACTGGGCGTCGAGCGGCCTGCTCGCGGTGTTCTTCTTCATCGCCGGCCTGGAGCTGCGCGAGGAGCTGACGCACGGCGAGCTCCGCAACCCGCGGGACGCGGCGCTGCCCGTCATCGCGGCGGCGGCGGGCGTGCTGGTGCCGGCGCTGGTCTTCCTCCTGGTGAGCGCCGGGGAGCCGGGCGCGCTCCGGGGATGGGCCGTGCCCACGGCGACCGACATCGCGTTCGCTCTCGCGGTGCTGGCCGTGACGTTCACCTCGTGCCCGGCGCCGCTGCGTGCGTTCCTGCTCACGCTCGCAGTGGTGGACGACCTCATCGCCATCGCCGTCATCGCGCTTTTCTACACCGCCACCGTGCACTGGACGTGGCTGGGGCTCGCGGCCGTTCTCGTCGCCGCGTACGGGGTGCTGCAGAGCAGGAACGTCCGGTCGCCGTGGGTCTACGTGCCGCTCGCCGTCCTCGCCTGGTACTTCCTCCAGCGGAGCGGGATCCACGCTACGGTCGCGGCAGTCGCACTGGGGATGCTCACCAGCCCCAAGACGACCGCGGACGAACGGCCGACGAACGCCGAGCGCACCGACCACGTGCTCAGGCCGTTCTCGGCCGGCGTGTGCGTGCCGGTGTTCGCGTTCGTGTCGGCGGGTGTCGGGCTCGGCCCGTCCCAGCTGGGCGCCGTGTTCACCGACCGGGTGGCCCTCGGCGTCGTCGCCGGACTGGTGGTCGGTAAGTTCTTGGGAGTCTTCGGCGGTGCGTGGGCGGCGGCGCGGCTCGGCCTGGCGACCCTCGGCGAGGACCTGCACTGGCACGAGATCGCGGGCGTCGCGCTCCTCGCCGGGGTGGGTTTCACCGTTTCGCTGCTGATCGGCGGTTTGGCCTATACCGACCCGTCACAATTCGAGAGAGTGACGACTGCGGTCCTGATCGCGAGCGTTCTCGCCTCGGCGGCCGCGGCCGTCGTCTTCCGGAGAAGGGTGCGTGTGCGCGCGCGCCCGAACTAAGGAGTAGAGCGATATGTCCGAGGCACTACCGGGCGAGCGCATGGAGGACAAGTCCGTCGGCGAGTTGGTCGCGCTGGCGTCCGGCAACATCTCCGATCTGGTCAGGGCCGAGATGGCACTTGCGAAGATGGAGCTGAAGGCCGACGCCAAGAAGGCCGCGCTCAGCAGCGTGATGCTGACCATCGCGGCGGTGATGGGCGGGCTCATCGTCATCCTGGCGTCGATCTCGCTCGCGCTGGGGCTCGCCGAACTGGGCCTCTGGCCTTGGCTCGCGTTCGCGGTGGTCGCGGTCTTCTACGCGCTGCTCGCCCTCCTCCTGATGTGGATCGCGAAGCGGATCGTCAAGCGGATGGAGGGTGCGAAGCGGACCCGGAAGACGCTGAAGGACGACTTCGCCGCGCTGCGGAGCCGCGGCAAGGACGACTCGGGCACTCCCGAGCTGACGGACTGACCGGCGCCATGTCCGGGCACGACGCGTCGCTGATCGAGGTCGACGGGCCGTGGACCCACCGGCAGGTCAGCGCCGGGGGGACGCGGTTCCACGTCGCCGAGGCCGGTGAGGGGCCGCTCGTCCTGCTGCTGCACGGCTTCCCCGAGTTCTGGTGGTCGTGGCACAACCAGCTCGTGTCGCTGCCCGCCGCCGGCTACCGCGCGGCGGCCGTCGACCTGCGCGGCTACGGCGGCAGCGACAAGCCGCCGCGCGGCTACGACCTGGTCACGCTGGCGGGGGACGCCGCCGGGCTCGTCCGCGCGCTGGGCGAGGCGAACGCGATCGTCGTCGGGCACGACTGGGGCGGGCTGCTCGCCTGGACGACGGCGGTGTACCACCCGAAGATCGTCCAGCGGCTGGCGGTGGTGAGCGCCCCGCATCCGCTGCGGCTGCGGCAGGCCGTCGCGGGCGACCCGCGCGGCCAGGGCTGGGCGGCGCGGCACACGTTCGGCTTCCAGCTGCCGCTGTGGCCGGAGCGGCGCCTGGTCCGCGACGACGCGGCGCTGGCGGGCAGGCTGCTGCACGACTGGTCCGGGCCGGGCTGGCCGGACGAGCGCACGGAGCAGCTCGTGCGCAAGGCGGTGCAGATCCCCGGGGCGGCCCACAGCGCCCTGGAGTACCACCGCTGGCTGATCCGGTCGCAGGCCCGCCCGGACGGCATCCGCTACGCGCACCGCATGCGCGCCCCCATCCAGGCGCCCACGCTCCAGCTGCACGGTGCGCTCGACACGTGCACCCTTCCGGCGAGCGCGCAGGGATCGGGCCGCTACGTGTCGGCCCCCTACCGCTGGAAGCTCATCGAGGGCGCGGGCCACTTCCCCCACCAGGAGCGTCCCCGCGCGTTCGACGCGCAGCTCCTCGGCTGGCTCGCCGACCCGGAGCCCGATCACTGATATCCGGGCGTACGGTGGAGCCATGCGGGATCGGGACGAGTCTGGACGCCCACGCAACGCACGCCCTCGGGACGCGTACGGGCGGCCGCTGCCTCACGGCGCCACCGGCATCCCCACCATGCCGGACGACCTCGACATGCCGCCGGACGAGGCTTTGAAAGAAGCCCAACAACTCCTGGACGCCGACCGTCCGTTCCATGCGCACGAGGTACTGGAAGCGGTCTGGAAGTCCGCCCCGGAACCGGAACGTGAGCTGTGGCGGGGCCTGGCGCAGGTCGCCGTGGGGATAACCCATCTCCGCCGGGGAAACGCACGCGGCGCCGAGGCGCTGCTGAGCCGCGCCGCCGAACGTCTCGTCCCGTACGAAACGAGCGCCCCCTACAACATCGACATACGGGGAGTCGTCCAGCGCGCACGCGACCTTGCCGCGAGCCCGGAGAACGGCCCCGTGACCCTCCGGCTCACGCTCTAGCCGAGCGGATCCGGCCGAGCGGATCCGGCCGAGCGCTGCTGCACGCGGCCCGCCCGGCCCGGCCGTCCAGCCGTATCGGCTAGTCGGAGCAGCTCTGCGTGGACACCGGGTTGGTGGCCGCCGCGCCCGCGCGCGCGTCGGGCGCGACCTCCCCCGCGGTGAGCGCGTAGCCCGTGGACGCCGTGTCGAGCGCCGCCGCGAAGATGACGCCGTAGACGCGCCCGTCCGTGGACAGCAGCGGCCCGCCCGAGTTGCCCGGCTCGACCTTGCCGCGGATGGCGTAGATCTCCCGGCTGACCTGCCCGGAGTGGTAGATGTCCGGGCCGCGCGCCGTCTGCCGGGCGCGGATCCGGGCGGCCCCCGCCGTGAACGGCTGGTTCTTCGGGAACCCGGCGATGATCGCGTCGTCGCGCACGCGGGCCTCCGGCGCGAACTGCAGCGTCGGCGCCCGCAGCCCCGGCACGTACAGGACGGCGACGTCGCGCTTGGGGTCGTAGAGGACGACCCGCCCCCGGTTGGTGGCGCCGTTGATCGTCGTCACCTTGGACGCGCCGCGCGCCCCGGCGACGACGTGCGCGTTGGTCATGATGTGCTGCGGCGCGAACACGAACCCGGTACCCTCGATGCGGCGCTGGCACTGCGGCGCGGTGCTGACCACCTTCACGATGCTGCTCTTGGCGGCCTTCAGCCCCTTGGTGGTCAGCACGGACTCGTCCGGCGGCGGCACCTGCACCACCGACTCGCCGCCGAGGCCGTTGAACACCTGCGGGAACTCGCTGCTCTTCACGAAGCCCTGGAACGAGGTGAACCAGGTCTGCGCCTGCTGCGGCATCACGTCGTTGATGCCGTTGATGATCGAGGAGCCCTTGACCTGCGTCCGGACGGGCTTGAACTCGGAATTGGCGACCAGGCTGCCGAAGAACCACGCGACGATCAGCAGTGACATCGCGCTGACGAACGTGCCGCCGACCGCGTCCGCGGTGCGGGCGTTCAAGCCGGTCACCCGGTTGCGCAGCACGGCGCCGAGGGACGAGGCGATCAGCTGCCCGAGGGTGGCGGCCAGGAACGCGATCACGATGGCGAGCAGCGCCTGCTGCGCGGCGCCGTCCACCGCCGCCTCGGCGATCGGCGGCGCGATCAGGACGCCGATGACGCCGCCGCCGACGAAGCCGACGAAGCTCAGCAGGCTCACGATGAAGCCCTGCCGGTAGCCCGAGACTCCGAACAGCACGACGAGCACGAGCAGGATGAGATCGAGAACGTGGTCGTGCAGCACCGCTTCACCGTACTGTGCCGGGCGGCCGCTTCACGTCCCCTCGATGTACCAGATTGGGGTGCGCCGGGTAGCCGTCAGGTGTGACACACGCCCGTGACCAAGGGGTGACCGTCCGGAAAGGCCGCGCTGACCAGGCGCATCATTTCCGGCGCGATGGAACGTACCAGTTCAATCGCAATTCAGGAGATTCTCAGCTGCGTGCGGCGAGGTCCAGCACCTCGGGCGGCAGGTCCTCCACATGGGCGGCGTTCCACGGCCGGTTCCAGCCGCCGGCCTCCAGGACCTGGGTGAGCAGCGCGGCCGTGAACCCCCACACGAACAGGTCGCGGACGCGGAACGCCGGCCCCATCCTGATCCCGGACGGATGCCGGACCGTGAGCCGGTTCGCCGGGTCGACCAGCTCGTCCAGCGGGACGCGCGCGACCGTCGCGACCTCCCCCGGATGGCCGGGCGCGATCTCCGACGGCTCCCGCCACCAGCCGGCGACGGGCGTGACGCGGTGCCGGCTGTGCGACAGGTACAGCTCGGGCAGCGTGCAGATGACGTCCACCCCGGCCGGTTCGACGCCGGCCTCCTCCTTCGCCTCGCGCAGCGCCGCCGCGACCGGGCCGTCGTCCTCGGGGTCGATGCGGCCGCCGGGGAACGCGCACTCCCCGGCGTGCTTGTTCAGCGTGGCGGCGCGCTCGGTGAGCAGGACGTCCGGGCCGTGCGGGCCCTCTCCGAACAGGATGAGGACGGCGGCGGCGCGGGCGTCCGGCACCGGCCGGAACATCGGCGGCACCGGCAGCCTGGGGCCTTCCAGGCGGAAGCGTTCGAGCCACTCGGGGGTGCTCGGGGCGGTCTCGGTCACGTCCGTCCCAACCGCGGAACGGTCGCGTTCCTTCCCGGCGCGCCCTCCTGCCCGGCCGTCACGAGAACGGTCCGGGCTTGACGAGCTTGCGCGCGGTCTCCTCGTCGGTCGGCCCTTCGCCGAAGGACGGGCACAGCCGGGCGAGCGGGCACACCCCGCAGGCGGGACGGCGCGCGTGGCACATGCGGCGGCCGTGCCAGATGAGCCTGTGCGACAGCATCGTCCAGTCCTTGCGCGGGATCAGCTCGCCGACCTCCTGCTCGACCTTCACGGGGTCGTCCTCGGTCGTCCAGCCGAAGCGCCGCGCGAGACGGCCGAAGTGGGTGTCGACCGTGATCCCGGGGACGTCGAACGCGTTCCCCAGGACGACGTTGGCCGTCTTGCGCCCGACACCGGGCAGCTTGACGAGGTCTTCCAGCCGCGCTGGGACCTCCCCGCCGAACTGGTCGCGCAATGCCGCGGACAGCCCCATGACCGACTTGGTCTTGGCGCGGAAGAACCCGGTGGGCTTCAGGATGGCCTCGACGTCCTCGGGGTTCGCGGCGGCGAGGTCCTCCGGGGTGGGGTACTTGGCGAACAGCTCCGGCGTCGTCATGTTGACCCGCGCGTCGGTGGTCTGCGCGGACAGGACGGTCGCGACGAGGAGCTGGAACGGCGTCCCGAAGTCGAGCTCGCAGTGCGCGTCCGGGTAGGTCTCGGCCAGGATCCGGTTCATCTTGCGCGCACGCCGGACGAGCGCCAGCCGGGACTCGTCCTTCCACTTCCGGGCACGCGCCTTCGGGGCCGCCTCCGTCGCCATACCGGCCAGCCTACGGTGTCCGCGCGGCGGGGCGGCCCGACTTCCCGCCCATTGGACCGATCTTAAAAAGACGGACATGTTCATTAATGGTAGGGTCGCGGCATGATCCTTGACTCCCTCCGGTGGGACTCGTCCCCGTGGCCGGCGACCCTCGCCGGGCGGCGCGTGCTGATCACCGGCGCCGCGCGGGGCATCGGCGCGGCCCTCGCCGCCCGGCTGCACGGGCGCGGCGCCCGCGTCGCGCTCGCCGGCCTGGAACCCGGCCTGCTCGCCGGCGTCGCCGGGGAGTGCGGGCCGGCGCCCTGGTGGACCTGCGACGTGACCGACCGCGCCCGCGTCGAGGAAGTCGTGGACCTCGCCGTCCGCGAACTGGGCGGGCTGGACGTCGTCGTGGCCAACGCGGGCGTGGCCGCGCAGATGCCCGTCATCGGGGGCGACCCGTCCGTCCTGGAGCAGAGCCTCCGCGTCAACGTGCTCGGCGTCTACAACACGCTCCGCGCGGCCGGGCCGCACATCAGCCACGAGCGCGGCTACGCGCTGGCGGTCGCGTCCCTCGCCGCGGCCGTGCACGCACCCCTGCTGGGCGCCTACAGCGCGTCCAAGGCGGCGGTCGAGGCCCTCGGCAACACGCTGAGGGCCGAGCTGAGGCCGTACGGCGCGAAGGCGGGCGTCGCCTACTTCGCCGAACTCGACACCGACATGACGCGGCGCGGGTTCAGCACCGAGGCGGCGTCGGCCCTGACGAACTCGGGCCGCGCGAGCAGCCTCATCTCCGCCGTCACGCCGCTGAAGGTCGGGATCGACGCCCTGGAGCGCGGGATCGCCCGCCGCTCCAAGCGGGTCGTCGCCCCATGGTGGGTCGGCGGCGTCCTCCCGGTCCGGATGCTCGCGCAACCCGTCGTCGACGGCGCCGTCCAGCGCGGGCTCCGCGAGATCCTGGAGATCGCGCGGAAGGAGCGGGTCGAGCTGACCACGCCGCAACCGGACTCCCGCCGGTGACGGCGCCGCGCGTCCGGCCCGGCGGCGTCCGCGACGTCGGCGCGGTGAACTGGCTCGCCTGCCGCGTCGCGGGCCGGGCGGCCGGAACCGGCCCGCCGAACCTCTTCCTGACGCTGGCGCGCCGCCGCGGCCTGTTCCGCGGCTGGCTGTGGTTCGCCGGGCGCCTCATGCCGGGCGGCACCCTGCCGCGGCGCGAGACCGAGCTGGTGATCCTGCGGGTCGCGCACCTGCGCGACTGCCGCTACGAGTTCGACCACCACGTGCGCATCGCCGGGCGCTCCGGCGTCCGGAAACGGGACGTCGAGCGCGTCAAGGAGGGCCCGTCCGCCGACGGCTGGACGCCGCGCGAACAGGCGATCCTCGCCGCGACCGACGCACTGCACGCCGACCGGGACGTGGACGACGACACCTGGGCGCGCCTCCGCGCCCACCTCACCGAGGGCGAGTGCGTGGAGCTGACCGTGCTCGTCGGGCACTACGAGATGCTCGCCACCGTGATCACCGCTCTCCGCGTCCAGCCCGACCGCCCCCGTCGCTCCGGGGCCCGTTGAGAGGGACGCCCCAGGTCACTTCTCCGCGCCGTCCAACACCCCTGAGCGGAGCAGGAGGCGCACATGGTCGACGACCGGGGGGCCGACCGCGCGCAACGCCTCCATGTCACCGGCCGCGACCGCCGGCGTCACCATCGAGCTCACCGCCGACACGACGACCTGGCACGCGAACCGACCCGCCGGACCCGGCACACCCATCAGGCCCGCCAGGGCCTCGGCCAGGTCGTGCTGTATCTCGGACCGCCGCCGGATGGCCTCCGGACCGGCCGCGTACACCTCCACCAGGAACAGCCGCGCGTACCCCGGCTCGGACGCCAGCGCCTCCAGGTACGTGGTGACGGCCCGCTCGAACCGGGCCGCCGCGTCGCCCCCGCCCTCCGCGGCGCCCTCCAG
Organism: Actinomadura sp.; assembly: GCF_044508335.1. Classification (NCBI taxonomy): domain Bacteria; kingdom Bacillati; phylum Actinomycetota; class Actinomycetes; order Streptosporangiales; family Thermomonosporaceae; genus Actinomadura; species Actinomadura sp. Next base: position 7,500 of record NZ_JBIQHY010000078.1, on the reverse strand, counting down.
CCGGCGGATCACCAGTTCGCTCGCCTGGTCGAACGCCGCCATGAAGCAGTCGAGCTTGGACGAGAACAGCCCGTAGAAGCTCTGCCGCGACACACGGGCCCGTTTAAGGACGTCCTCAACCGACGTGCCGACGTACCCTTTCTCCGCCATCGCCGCCGCCATGGCCGCGCAGAGGCGGTCACGGTGCACCCGCTCGACCTCCTCGCGGGACAGCGCGTGACGGCCCCGCGGAAGCCGGCGCGGCACGGGGCCGGACCCGGAGCTCTGCATCCGCTCAGGTTAAGGCACCCGCGCCCGCCGCCCGGCTCGTCCGATAACAGGCGATGAGACCGGTGTGATGGCATTCACCCGCCGGTCCGTACACTGGGCGAACGGGACCGTGACCCGCCGCGGGACGAACACTCCCGGTTCCGCGTTTCGGCGCGCCGTGACCCTGCCTTCACGTACGCGGTGGGACGTACGTCACACTAGGCATGTAGGTGTTCGAGGAGGAGAAGCGTGACCGATCGCGACGTGGACGTTCTGAGCAGAGCCCCGCTCTTCGAGGCCCTCGACGAGCAGGGCGCCAAGGCGCTGCGCGCCAACGTGACCGAAGCGCGTCTCGCGCGCGGTCAGACGCTGTTCAACGAGGGCGAGACCGGAGACCGGCTGTACGTCGTCCTCGAAGGCAAGATCAAGCTGACCCGGACGGCGCCGGACGGCCGGGAGAACCTGCTGAGCGTGCTCGGCCCGTCCGAGATGTTCGGGGAGCTGTCGCTGTTCGACCCGCGGCCCCGCACCGCGAGCGCCATAGCGGTCACCGAGTGCCGCCTCGCCGGGCTCGGCCACGACGACCTGCGGCCCTGGCTCACCGGGCACCCGGAGGTCGCCGTCCAGCTGCTCCGCGCCCTGGCGCAGCGGCTCCGCAAGACCAACGACGTGATGGCCGACCTCGTCTTCACCGACGTGCCCGGACGCGTCGCCAAGGCGCTGCTCGACCTCGCGGAGCGGTTCGGGCAGCCGTCCGAGGCGGGCCTGCACGTCCACCACGACCTCACGCAGGAGGAGCTGGCGCAGCTCGTCGGCGCCTCCCGGGAGACCGTCAACAAGGCGCTCGCCGACTTCGCCCAGCGCAACTGGCTGCGCATCGAGGCGCGCGCCGTCGTCATCCTCGACATCGAACGCCTCCGCAAGCGCTCGAAGTAGCCGCGGCCGCCTCCGGCACCGCGCGTCCGGTGCCGCGTGACCGGTGCCGCGTGACCGGTGCCGCGTGACCGGCGCCGCGCGTCCGGCCCGGCCGCGCCGCGCGTCCGGCCCGCCGGCGCCCCGGAGGGCCGGCGGGTCAGCGGCGGGAGTCGAGGTAGTCCAGTTGCGCCTGCACCGACCACTCGGCCGCGGGCCACAGCGACTTGTCGACGTCCGCGTAGACGCGTTCGACGACCTCGCGCGCCGTGCGCGCGCCCGCGGCCACCGCCGCCTCGACCTGCGCGAGACGCTCGCGGCGGTGGTCGATGTAGTGGTCGAGCACGGCGATCGGGTCGTCCAGCTTGGGGCCGTGGCCGGGGAGGACGGTGGCGGCCTCGACGTCGGCGGCGAAGCGGCGGAGCCGGTCGAGCGACGCGAGGTAGTCGCCGAGGCCGCCCTCCAGCACCGTCGTCCCGTAGCCGAGGACGGTGTCGCCGGTGAGGACCGCGCCGTCCGCCGGCAGCCAGAAGGTCAGCGAGTCGTCGCTGTGGCCCGGCGTCTCCATGATCCGCAGTTCCAGGCCGCCCGTGGTGACGACGTCCCCTTCCGCGAGCCCCTCGTCGCCGAGCCGGTGCCTGGGGTCGAGCGCCCGCACCTTGACGGACCCGCCGGCGAGCTTCGCGAACTTCCCGGCGCCCGCCGAATGGTCCGGATGGCCGTGGGTCAGCAGGACCAGCCCGACGCGCCGCCCCTGCGCCTCGACGACGTCCAGGACGCGCCGCAGATGCCTGCCGTCCTTCGGCCCGGGATCGACGACGACCGCCTCGTCCGACCCCGGCTCGGCGATGATCCACGTGTTCGTGCCGTCCAGGGTCATGGCGGACGGGTTCGGAGCGAGCACGCAGGTCGCCCGCTCAGTGCCCATCCCGTCGATCTCCGTCATGTCTCCCATCCTGCCCGAGGCCCGATCCGGGTGACGGGCCGGGTTCCAGCCGAAACGGTCGAGATGCCGCAGCGCGGACGTGCCGGCGAGCCGCCACATGGCGGCCTGCCGCCACGCGGCGGCCCGGGCACCGGGCACGCGCCTCATCCCCGGTAGTGCCGCTCGACGCCGTCCGGCAGGACGAGATACGCCTCGCCGTCGATGATCTCCGCCGTGGGCTCGTGCACGACGATCTCGCGCCGCGCGGCCAGCACGTCCGCCACCGTGTCGAACTCCGCCAGCTCGGCCAGCGTCGCGACCGTCGGCGGCAGCATCATCCACTCGCCCTTCGCCGCGCGCTCGGCCGCCTCCGCGGGACGCACCCAGGCGACCTCGTCGGCCTCGGTGCTGACGTCCCTGGCCCGCTGCCCCTCCGGCATCGCGGCGACGAAGAAGCGGGTGTCGTAGCGCTTCGGCTCGATCGCCGGGGTGATCCAGTGCGCCCACGGGCGCAGCAGGTCGGCGCGCAGCACGAGGCCGCGCCGGTCGAGGAAGCCGCCGAACGACTGGGAGCGGTCCAGCAGCGCCCGCCGGTCGGCCTCCCAGTCGTCGCCGCGGGTGTCGTCCACGACGGTCTCGCCCGTCGGCCCGGCAAGCAGGACCAGCGTCTCCTCGAACGTCTCCCGGACCGCCGCGCACACCAGCTCGCGGGCCAGCGTCTCGTCCGCCTTGAACGCCGCGCCCCACTCGGCGGGCGGCGGCCCGGACCAGGCCAGGTCGGCCTCGCCGTCGCGCGGGTCGACGGACCCGCCCGGGAACACGTAGGCGCCCGGCGCGAACGCCATCGACCGGACGCGGCGCAGCATGAACGCCTGCAGCCCGTGCCGGTCGTGGTCGCGGAGCACCACGACGGTCGCCGCGTGCCGGGCCGGAGCGGGCTCCGCCCGGCCCGCCCGGATGTCCTCGATCCGATCCCGGAAGCTCGCCGGCAGCTTCAGCCCGTGCACAGTGCCCATGGCGAGTCATTCGGACATACCGAATGGCGTTCCGTCAAGCCTCGGTCCTACTCGACCTCGGCGATGAGCTCCACCTCGACGGGCACGTCCCGGGGCAGGGCGGCGACGCCCACGGCGCTGCGCGCGTGCTTGCCCGCGTCCCCGAACACCTCGACGAGCAGGTCGCTCGCCCCGTTGACCACCTCCGGCTGCCCGGTGAAGTCCGGCGCGCTGGCGACGAACCCGAGGACCTTCACGATCCGGACGACCCGCGACAGCTCGCCGACCTCCGCCTTGAGCGCCGCGACGCAGTTCAGCGCGCAGATCCGCGCCTGCCGGGCGGCCTCCTCCGCGCTGACCTCGGCGCCCACCTTCCCGGTGGCGCCCAGCTCGCCCTTCACCAGCGGGATCTGGCCCGCCGTGTAGACGAGCGAGCCCGTCCGCGCGGTCGGCACGTACGACGCGACCGGCTGGACGACGTCCGGCAGCTCGATCCCCAGCTCCCGCAGCCGCTCCTCGGGGGTGCTCATGACTGGACCTCGCGCTTGAAGTAGGCCACGAGGTTCTCCGGGTTCGGGCCCGGCAGGACGGTGACGAGCTCCCACCCGTCCTGGCCCCAGTTGTCAAGGATCTGCTTGGTCGCGTGCACCAGCAGCGGAACGGTCGCGTACTCCCACTTCTTCATGGCGTTCACCCTAGCGACGCGCCTGCTGGAACCTCGTTCGACCTTGCCTTGGCCGAGGTCGCGTCATAGCGTTCGCGGGCGTCGTGCACGTCGTCCATGTGGCGGTTCGCCCAGTCGATCATCGTGGCGATCAGCGGGACGATCCGGTCGCCCAGCGGCGTCAGCGCGTACTCGACCTGCACCGGGACGGCCGGGGTGACCGTGCGCGCCACGAAGCCGTCCCGCTCCAGGGAGCGCAGCGTCTGCGTGAGCATCTTCGCGCTGACGCCCGGCATGGCCCGGCTGACCTCGGCGTACCGGCGCGGCCCCCGCGCCAGCTCCCACAGGATCAGCGTGCTCCACTGCTTGCCGACGACGCCCAGCAGCTGGTTCATCGGGCACGCCTCCATGAAGGCGCCGAACGCCTCCCGCTCCTTCTCGCGGCGCTGCGCCGCCGTCATCGTCGCCATGCTGCGGGCTCACCTCCGGGTACGGAACGCACTCGGAGGTAACTTCTTCCGGACGCGCGCTGTTCCGGCGACAGTGATCGGCGCGGGGGTCCTCCCGCGTCATCCCACTTCACGCAAGGAGTACCGGCATGCGCGCGATCATCGTCACGGCGCCCGGCGGGCCGGAGGCACTGCAGGACGCCGACGTCCCGGAGCCCGTCCCGGGGGCCGGCCAGGTGCGGATCAGGGTCGCGGCGGCGGCCGTCAACCCGGTGGACGCCGCCGTCCGCTCCGGCGGGCTCGCCCGCGCCGGCCTCATGGCGTTCGGCACGCGCCCGGCGTTCGGCATCGGGATGGACGTGGCCGGCACGGTCGACGCCGCCGCCCCGGACGTCACCGGCCTCGCGCCCGGCGACCGGGTCATCGGCCTGCAGGACCGGCTGGACGTCCCCGTCGCCGGCTACGCGGAGTCGATCGTCCTCGACGCCTCCGCCGTCGCGCACGCACCCCGCTCGGCGTCACCGGCCGAGGCGGCGACGCTGCCGCTGAACGGCCTGACCGCCCTGCAGGCGCTCGACCTGCTCGACCTTCCGCCCGGGGCGACGCTGCTGGTCACGGGCGCCGCCGGCGCCGTCGGCGGCTACGCCGTCGAACTCGCCGCGCACCGCGGGCTGCGCGTCGTCGCCTCCGCCTCCGCGGCGGACGAGGAACTGGTGCGGGGCCTCGGCGCGGAGATGTTCGTCAGCCGCGACGCCCACCTCGCGGACGCGGTGCGCGCACTCGTCCCCGGCGGCGTCGACGGGGCCGTGGACGCGGCGCTCCTCGCCGCCGCGGCGCTCGACGCCGTCCGCAACGGCGGCTCGTTCGCCGCGGTCAACGGCGGCCCGGCCGTCCCCGTCCCGCTGCGCGGGATCACCGTCCGCAACGAATGGATCCGCGCGGACGCCGCGCAACTGGCCTACCTGGCCGACCTCGTGGACAGGGGCCGCCTCACCCTCCGCGTGGCCGACACCCTGCCCCTCTCGGAAGCCCGCAAGGCCCACACCCGCCTGGAAGCCGGCGGCCTCCGAGGCCGCCTGGTCCTGATCCCCTGACCGCGCCTCTTGATCCCACGGCCGGCAGCCGCAGCTCCGGCCTGCGGACCCCGGCCGACGCATCCCGCCAAACAGGCGTCCAGGTCGAGGCCGCAGGCTCAGCAGGAGTCAGACGGGCGCTCGGCGCGCAGCATGACCCGCGGAGGGCGCTCGTCCACATCGAGCACACCCAGTAGCCGCCGCGCCCGCCCCTGCCGACCCCGGCCAACACGCCCCGCCGAACGGCGCGCCCAGGTCGAGACCGCAGGCTCAGCAGGAATCGGACGGGCGCTCGGCGCGGAGCATGACGCGGCGGAGAAGGTCGGAGAGGGTACGGC
>NZ_JBIQHY010000078.1:0-1795 GCF_044508335.1 Actinomadura sp. | reverse complement strand
GACGGGCGCTCGGCGCGGAGCATGACGCGGCGGAGAAGGTCGGAGAGGGTACGGCGCTCATCCGGGTCGAGGACGCCCAGCAGCCGCTGCTCCTCCCTGCCGACGCCGGCCAACGCGTCCCGCCAGGCGGCGCGCCCGGCGTCGGTGAGTTCGACGATGACGCGGCGGCGGTCGGCGGGGGACGGCGTCCGCCGGACGAAGCCGCGCCGCTCCAGGGCGTCCAGCCGGCCGGTGATCGAGTTGGGCGGCATGCCGAGGTCGGCGGCGAGCTGGGACGGTGCGGCGGTGCCGTGCCGTCCGGCGAGCGCGTGCAGCGTGTCGTACTCGTGCCAGTGCAGGCCGAGCGCGACGAGCGACTCCTCGCGGACCTGCTTGAGGTGCCGGACGAGGTACCCCATCCGGGTGACGGCGCCCTCGATGTCGGGATCGAGGTCGGGCAGGACCGGCGTCCACCGCGCCACATGCTCGTCTACCCGGTCTCGCGCCGTGTCGCCCATGCCGACGATCCTAGCGTCGCCTTCGACAGCGAATAATTCGTTGACGAATAGTTCGGTACCGAACTACATTGCGCGGCATGGCTCACCCACTGCGCGGCCGGGACTTCCGGCTGCTGTTCGCCGCGCGCGTCCTGTCCATGACCGGCGACGCCGCCGTGCCCGCGGCGCTCGCGCTCGCCGTGCTGCGCGCGACCGGCTCCACCTCCGCGCTCGCGCTCGTCCTCGGCTGCGCGATGGCGCCGCGGCTGCTCCTCCTCCCGATCGGCGGCGCCGTCGCGGACCGCTTCAACACGCGGGCCGTAGCCCTGACCACCGACCTCGCCGGCGCCGCCGCGCAGCTGTTCGCCGCGCTCGAACTCCTCGGCGGCGAGCCCCGGCTCTGGCATCTCGCCGCGGCCCAGGTGATCGGCGGCGCGGCCTCCGCCTTCCAGATGCCGACGATCTCGCCGCTGATCACCGGGACCGTCGAGCCGTCCGGGCTGCACAGGGCGAACTCCCTCATCGGCGCGGCCAACGGCGCCACCCGGCTCGCCGGGCCCGCGGTCGCCGGGACGTTCGTGCTGACCGTCGGCCCGGGCTGGACGTTCCTGCTCGACTCCGCGTCCTTCGCCGCGAGCGCCGCGCTCCTCGCGATGACGCGCGTCCGGAACGTCCCGGTGCCCCGGCGCCCGCTGCGCGCCGACCTCGCCGAAGGCTGGTCGGAGGTGCGCTCCCGCGACTGGTACTGGACGAGCCTGATCGCGCACGGCATCTGGAACGGCGCCTCCGCCGTCCTGCTCACCCTCGGCCCCGCCATCGCGGTCGAGCGGCTCGGCGGCGAGGGGACGTGGATCGCCACCGTCCAGACCGGCGCCGCCGGGCTCCTCGCCGGGGCGCTGATCGCCGGACGCGTCCGCCCGCACCGTCCCGTCCTGGTCGCGAACGCGGGCCTCGCCACCCTGGCGCTGCCCCTCGCCCTGCTGGCGGTGACCGCACCCGCGCCGCTGGTCGTCGCGTCCTACGGGCTGGCGATGAGCGGGCTGGGCGTTCTCAACCCGACATGGGAGACCGTCGTCCAGAAGAGCATCCCGCCACACGCCCTGGCGCGCGTGACCTCCTACGACTGGCTGCTCTCCCTGGCCGCCGCCCCTCTGGGCTACGCGCTGGCTCCGTGGGCGGCATCAGAGTGGGGCGCATCCACCCCCCTCTTGACCGCGGCCCTCCTGGTGGCCGCCGCGTGCCTCGGCACGACGGCGATCCCCGGCGTCCGCCACCTGACCACGCACGCCCCCGCAAAGCCCCTGCAACCCACCGCCTAG
>NZ_JBIQHY010000077.1:0-33130 GCF_044508335.1 Actinomadura sp. | reverse complement strand
AGCATTCGCTGCCAAATCCGATTCGGTGTCGCCGAATGGCCCGCCCAAGCGGTCAGCAAGATTGCCGGCCCTTCGGACCTATCCATTCTTCCCGCGCTCGGTCAGCGGTCCCGGGCTGCGGCAGAGCGCCCATGAGCCGTTGGCCGCCGAGAACAGGGTATGGACGGCCCCGGCAATGGACCGCGCCCGATCGGCCTTCACCCAGTCATGCGGCGTACAGTGCCAACCCCAGATCCTAAGCGAATTCGGCCTCCGCGACGACGAGGCACCGTGGGTAGATGGGCGAAGATGCCGATGCCTTCGAAGACGCCCGCTCCATGCGGCCGAGCCGATGCCCCGAGGGAAGCGAGCCCAGGCTTCGTGCGCACGTAGTCGCGGGGTTTCGGCGGGTGTCAAGAGTTCCCCGTGGCGACCCGGCGTCGCTCAACCTCCGGCGAGGGGTCCAGGTGCCGGCGGAACGCGTCGGCGGCGGACGTATCGATGATCGTGAGTTGGGTGTGGATCTGGTCGACGGCGGTGGAGGCGAGGTCGCCGAGGAGGGCGTACGCGCGGCGCCACTGCTCGCGGGCGGCTTCGAGGTCGCCGGCGAGGTGGTGGCAGGCGCCCACGTGGGCGAGGGTGCTGGCCTCGGCGTACGGGTCGTCGAATCTCCGGAACAGATCCACGGCCCGGTGGTAGCAGGGGATGGCCCGGGCGGGGTCGCCCATCCGGAGGCGGACGTCGGCCAGGCACGACCACGCGTGTGCCTCATAGGCGAGGTTTCCGAGCTTCTGGTGCAGGACTAGGGCCTGCTCGCACAACTCAAGCGCCTGGCCGTGGTCTCCCAGGCGGCCTTGGTACCAGCCCAGGTCGGTGAGCGCGATGGCCCGGCCGACCTGATCGCCCAGCTCGTCGAACAGTTCGTATGCGCGCCGCGCGGCGTCGAGCGCGTCGGCCTCCCGGCCCTGGAGGGCGTACACGATGTCGCGGCGGTAATGCGTCCATGCCTGTCCGGCGAGGTCGTCATGCGATCGTTCGAGGGCCAGGTCGAGGCTGCGGTGGGCTTCGTCGAAGCGGCCGAGGTCGGCCAGCGCGAAGGCCAGGTTGCGGTACGCGCGCGACTGCTCCACCGGGTCGCCCAGCCGTCCCGCGGCGGCCACGGCGGCTCGTTGTGTCTCCGCCCGGTCGTGCCAGTGGCCCCGTCCGTGCAGGAACACGAACAATGCCCGGGCCAGTCGGCAGACCTGCCGGTCAAGGCGAAGGTCCTCGGCGAGACCCAGGGTGGCGAGCAGGGCCGGACGCTCTGCCTCGAACCAGGCCATCGCCTCATCGCGTCCCGGAAAGTCGGTCATGCGGACACCCGGATCGCCGGGCGCAGCGGCGCCGGCGCCCATGCCGTCCTCCACATCTCCGCCGACCAGCCGCTGGGCGGCGCTTGCCGTGTGGACGTAGTAGTCCACCAAGCGGCATCGCGCGGCGTCCCGGTCCGTGTCGTGGGCCTGGCTGAGCTCGGATGCGTAGGCGCGCAGCAGGTCGTGGCACGAATAGCGGCCGGGGACGTGCTCGCTGAGCAGGTTGGCGCGAGTCAGCTCGGCCAGCGGCGCGCGCACCCGCGAGGCAGGGGCGCCCGCCAGGCTCGCCGCGGTCGCGATCGTGCCGTCCCGGACGGGGTGCAGCCCGGCGACCAGCCGGAACAGCCGTGCCGCCGGGTCGCTCAGCGCCTCGTACGACCAGGAGAAGACCGCCCGCATGTCGGCGGTGCTCTCCAGGGCGCTGAGGCCGTCGCGGAGCTTGTCGGCGAGGGCGGCGAGCGGGTGCGCCGGATGGATGGCGGCGCGGGCGGCGACGATCGCCAGCGCCAGCGGCAGCCCGGCGCAGCGAGCGACGATGTCCTCCGCCGCCTCGGCCTCGGCGGTGATCCGGTCGGCGCCCAGCCGGAGAGCCAGCAACCGCCTGGCCTCGTCCGGCGGCAGCAGCCCCAGGGTGATCGGATGCGCGCCATGGCTCATGACCAGCCCGGCCAGCTGATCGCGGCTCGTGACGATGGTCAGGCAGCCGGGCGTCCCGGGCAGCAGCGGGACGACCTGGTCGGCGTCGCGGGCGTTGTCCACCAGGATCAGCATCCGCCGCCCGGCCAGCAGGCTGCGGTACAGCCCCGCCTGGGCGGCCGGGCCCTCCGGGATCCGCTGCGGCGGAACCTGCAGGGCGTCGAGGAACTCGCGGATGGCCGCCGCCGAGGACACCGCCTCTCCCGACGGGCCGTATCCGCGCAGATCGATGCAGAGCTGACCGTCCGGAAAGCGGTCGGCGACGCGGTTCGCCCACTGCACGGCCAGCGTGGTCTTCCCCACCCCGGCCGTGCCGGTGATCACCGCGGTGAGCGGCGACCGGGCCCTCGTCCCGTCCGGCCCGGCCCGGTCCGGCGGGCGCAGGAGCGCGTCCAGAGCCGCCAGCTCCGCCACCCGCCCGGCGAAACCATCGATGGCGGCGGGCAACTGCCTGGGCACCGCGCCTCCACCGCGCGGGACGCCGCCGGCGAGGAGGGTGGCGTGGAGCTCCCGCAGTTCAGGGCTGGGGTCGGCGCCGAGCTCGTCCGCCAGCCGCCGCCGGATCAACTCGTACCGCTCCAGCGCCTGGGCGGGACGGCCGGCCGCTTCCAGCACCCGCAGCAGCCGCGCCCAGAGGGATTCGCGCAGCGGATGCCGCTCGGCCAACCCGGCCAACTCGGCGAGTTCGGCCGGGCCGGGGGGTGCTCCGCCGGCGAGGCCCAGGTCGACCCGCCGCTCCAGCGCGGTCAGGTACCGCTCCTGCAGCGCGGGCGCCACGGACTGCTCCAGCCAGTCGGACGCGATTCCGTCGAAGGGCGTGCCGCGCCACAGTGCGAGCGCGGCGGCCAGCCGGGACTGCTCGACCACGGGGTCGGGCGTCGCGGCGGCCTCGTCCAGCAGGCAGCCGAAGCGGAGGGCGTCGACACCGTCCCGGTCGACGGCGAGCCGGTATGCGCCCGGCCCGGCCACGACCAGCGGGGCCGCCGGACCCAGGGCGCGACGCAGCCGTTTCACGTTCGTCCGGACATTTGTCCCCGGGTCTCCGGGCGTGTCCGCGCCCCAGACCGCGGTCGCCAACCTGCTCGTCGGGACGGTGCGGCCCGCCGACATCGCCAGCACGGCCAGCAGCGCGCGCAGCCGCCCGGCCGGCAGCTCCACCGGCCGCCCGTCCACGGTGACGCGCAGCGGCCCGAGCACGTCGACGGTCAGCACGCGGAACGTCACCCCCTCGCACCAGTGGCAAGTTTCACCCGAGTGTCACAACTCTGCCACCCGCCATCGCCAGGCTGGCGAGCATTCCGGACCTCTCCGGTTCGGGCCGATCTTCGCCTCACCGGTTCGGATCGACACCACTGGAGGTTGACATGGCCGTGTCAGTGCTCGACATGTCGATGTCGCTCGACGGCTACATCGCCGATCCCGACGATTTCCTCGGCGGTGAGGACGGCGAGCGGCTGCACAAGTGGGCCGACGCCGGCGCCGGCGGCCCGTCCGATCCCGTCGGGCGGTTCAACGCCGAATGGAAGGCGGCGGGTGCGGTCCTCGCGGGACGGCGGACCGCCGAGCTCATGGACCACTGGGGCGGCGATCACGGCGGTCTGCCGATCTTCGTGCCCAGTCACCGGCCGCCCGGGCCGGCCGCCCGCTGGGGCTATCCGATGGTGACGTACGTGACCGACGGGATCGAGAGCGCGATGGCCCAGGCCAAGGCCGCCGCCGGAGACCGGGACGTGCAGGTGCGCGGCGGTGCTTACACGGCGCAGCAGGCACTGGAGGCCAAGGTGCTGGACGAGGTGCAGGTCCACCTGGTCCCGGTGCTGCTGGGCGGTGGCCGCCGGCTGTTCGACGTCCTGCCGGCGGAGGTCGAACTGGAGATCGTCGAAGTGATCGACACCCCCGCGGCCACCCACATCCGCTACCGCGTCCGTTACTGACCTACGGATTGAAGGTCCGAGATCGATGTAGGACGTTCTCGGCAGCGAAGGGCGCGGCCAACGGGTCGCGCCCGTCCCCTTCGATGACTCCGCGGACCATCCGGCCGCGGACCGTCTGACTGGGCGGTGGCAGGGTCAGGCGTGCTCGACGTTCTGTGCCGTGTCGGCCTGCGGTGTGCTCGCGGCTTCGTCCTCATGCGAGGGGGTCCACACCTCCTTAAACGCAAACCCAACGACAGTTCTAATCGGATTCTGCCTTTTTCGTGACTCCACCGGCCTGGGGTACGGCTTTCTATAAAATTGAGGACGGATTTGCCGGCATTTTACTTGCGGAGTTTCCCATAGCATGGGCGGGAGGTAAGTGGACTGATCTCCGGGGGACATCATGGTCCGCAATGACGAACCAGGCGACGACCTGCTGCTCTCCGTGGCCGGGAGGCTGTTCGGCAGGCTCGGCTATGACTCGGTGACCAACACGATGATCGCGGAAGCGGCCGGCGTCGATCTCGCAGAGGTCACCGAGCGTTACGGTGGCAAGCGCGACATCTACATGGCGGTACTGCAGCGTGCGCACTGGCGGCGAATCAACCGCATCCGAGCCATCGAGGCCGTCTACACCCCAGACTTGGACGGCCTGATCCTGCTGCTGGACGAGTACCTGGATCTGTGCATGGAGACTCCGGAACTCGGGGCCTTGTGGATGCAGCGCTGGCTGTCCGACGCCAGCGACATCCCCCGGCTGGACGACATGTTCGGCGGTCCCGAACTCGGCCGGACCATAAATTTGTTTCGCAGGGCAATTGCCGATGATCTGGACGCCGGAATGGTCATGCGCACATTCGCCTATACCATCCTGGCCTTCTCCCAGAAGGGCATCGTGGATACCTCCGGGGTGCGCCACGAGCCCACCGAACCGGCCACTCTGCGGAGATTCCGTGCGCATCTCCATCAGCTCGCCCGCCACCTCGTCGCCTGACAGAGGGGATAGCGCGAGCCGTGGCCATTCGGCCTGGGGCCGGCGGCCGGTCTGATGCGGCCCGCCGGCCGGGCATGCTGTTCCGGCGCCGGCAGGTGCCCGGGCACGCCGACGCCGGGTCCGATGCCCACGCGATGGTCGCGAACCTGCCGGAGGCCGCGGTGCGCGGCGGGTGATCCTGGGGGGTGCAACTCTCAGTGATTACGAACATACCGCTTGACCTGCAAGGATGAGGTCCACGGCAGGACGAACGGTAGTACGGTGGCCATATGGCCGAACCAAGGCCCTCGTGCCGGCGGGCCGGCCGACAGGTCACGCGAGCCGTCGGCCCCAGCCGGGTGGCATCACAGTTCCGCCACCGCGGCTAGCTCGCCGGCGTCACCGGGCGACTCCTGACCGCGCCATCCCAGGACTGACGCGCCCGTGTGATGCGATCCGACATGAACGTCTCGTTATGGCTGAACGCCAAAAAGCTATTTGACGTGCATATCGCCTGGTCTAACACTTGTCTAGCAATCAGCCAAGCACAACATCAGCGCTCAGGGGGGCGGCCGCTAGCCGTACATGTCAAGTCTTCATGCGAAAGGCAAACGCCATGATCAGATCGCCTGGCACACCCGAATCACTGACCCCCACATCCAGACCGAACCGAGTCGCGATCGCCAGCCTGATCGGGACGACTCTGGAGTGGTACGACTTCTACCTGTACGGTACCGCCGCAGCGCTCGTGTTCAACAAGCAGTTCTTCTCCAGCCTCAGCCCGACGTCCGGAACGCTCGCGGCCTTCGCGACCTTCGCCGTCGGCTTCCTCGCCCGGCCCCTCGGCGGGCTCCTCTTCGGGCACTTCGGCGACCGTATCGGGCGGAAGGCGACGCTCGTCACCTCCTTGCTCATGATGGGAGCGGCCTCCACGCTGATCGGTGTCCTGCCCACGTTCGCCGCCATCGGGCTCTGGTCTCCGGTCCTGCTGGTGGTCCTCCGCCTGCTTCAGGGGGTCGGCCTCGGCGGTGAGTCGAGCGGCGCCGTCCTGATCTCAGTCGAACACGCGCCGGGCAACCGCGGCAACCTGTTCGGAGGGTTCCCCCAGATGGGGGTTCCCGCGGGCCTGGTTCTGGCGAACCTCGTCTACTTCCTCACCACCTCCCTGTCGTCGGACGAGGCGTTCACCGCATGGGTGTGGCGAGTGCCCTTCCTGCTCAGTGCCGTGCTGATCGTGATCGGCCTCGTCATCCGGCTGCGTATCGCCGAGTCGCCCAGCTTCGAGACGGTTCGCAAGAGCGGAGAGGTCATCGCCATACCTGGATGGGCAGCGCTGCGCGGCCAGTGGCTCGGGATCATCCTGACCGTGTTCATGGTCACCGCCGCTTCCAGCTGCTCGTACGTCTTCACGGCGTTCTCGCTGTCCTACGGCCCGACACATTTCGACCTCGACCGCCAGACGCTCCTGCTGGGTGTCACCGTCGGCAGCGTGCTCTGGCTGGCATCCATCCCCGTCTGGGCACGCGTCGCCGACACGTACGGACGGCGGAAAGTGTTCCTCTTCGGCAGCTTCGTCCTGCTGCTAGCGGCCGCCGTGTATTTCCCGATCTTCGATCTCGGCACCACGGCGTCGGCGATGATCGCCTTCCTCTGCATGGCGTTGACCACGCCGATCTCCCATGCCCTGCAAGGCAGCATCATGGCCGATGTCTTCCCCGCGGCCATGCGGTACTCCGGCATGGGTGTCATCCTCGGGCTCGGCTCACTCCTCGGCGGCACGGCACCGTTGATCTCCACAGCACTCTTCGCGGCGTACGGTACCACCACCCCGATCAGTGTCTACCTCGTAGTGGTCTGCGTGGTGAGCATCGCCGCCGCGATCGGCCTGTTCCGGATCGCGCCCGTCATCGACCGGGGCCGACGCGCGGCCGAAGCGCGGGCCGATGGGGCGCCTCTCGTCCGGCCGGCTCACTGATGGTCTTCCACTCCGTGGGTGGCCGACACGTGATGAACCGTGTCGGCCACCCTACGTAAGATCCGATAACTGAAGGGAGCCCCCCAGTGGAGGACGTTCTTGTCATCGGTGGAGGTTTCGCCGGTGTGTGGAGCGCCGCGGCCGCCGCCCGGATGCGCACCGACAACGACGTGGACCTGTCGATCACCCTCGTCGCACCGGGCGACGACCTGGTGATCCGCCCACGGCTGTACGAGGCCGACCCGCATCTGATGAGGGTGCCGCTCGACCGGATCCTCGGCCCGATCGGCGTGCACCGCGTGGCCGCCACCGTGTCCACGATCGACACGGTGCACCGGGCGGTGACCGCGGTCGACGCGGACGGCCGCAGCACCAAGTGGCAGTACCGCCGGCTGATTCTCGCCGCGGGCAGCCGGCTGCGCCGCCCCGCCCTGCCCGGCGCCGAGCACCTGCACTCCGTTGACACGGTAGAGGCCGCCGTCGCCCTCGAAGAGCATCTGCGCACCTGCCCCCCGGGCCCGGGCCGCTGGACCGTCGTGGTCGTCGGCGCCGGCTTCACCGGGCTGGAGGTCGCCACCGAGATGGTCGGCCGGCTGGCCGAGATGAGCGGCCCGGCGGACCGGCCTCGGGTCGTACTGGTCGAACGGGCCGACGCGGTGGGGCCCGAGCTCGGCCCCGGTCCCCGGCCGGCCATCACCGAAGCGCTGGACCGGCTGGGCGTCGAGGTGCGGCTCGGCCAGAGCATCGCCTCGGTCGAGCCTGGAAGGGTACGGTTCGCCGATGGCACGGAGCTGGCGGCCGGCACTGTCGTGTGGACGGCGGGCGTACAGGCCAGCCCGCTGACCGCGCAGATCCCGGGTTGGCGCGACCGGTTGGATCGGCTGCGGGTGGACGAACACCTCCGTGTCGCCGAGGCGCCCGAGGTGTTCGCGGCCGGGGACACCGCCGCGGCCGAAGCCGATCCGGGCCACCTGGTGTTGCAGTCGTGTCAGCACGCCATCCCGTTGGGCAAGTACGCCGGCCACAACGCCGTCGCCGACCTGCTCGGGCTGCCCCTCGCCGAGTTCAGCCCGGCTCCGTACGCGTGCTGCGTCGATCTCGGCGCGGCCGGTGCGGTGCTGACCAGCGGCTGGGATCGCATGATCGAGAGCACCGGCGAGAAGGCGAAGGCCCGCAAGATGGCCACGAACCGTGAGCGGATCTACCCACCGCTCGATGACGCTGATGAGATCCTGCGCGTCGCCGACTACCGGGTCGGCGTCCGTCCCGCCGGCGCCCGGATCTGATGGTCCGACGCTGAAGATCCCTCGCCTGCTCGGCGAGGGATCTTCAGTACCGTGCCCTGGTCTGCGACGCTCATGTCCCTGGCCGCCGGCCATGCCCGTGCAAGTCGGCGGCCGGGACGAGTCGGCGCGGACCAGGGCACGGCTGTGCCGGGGGGCAGCAGGTGGTGGCTCATGCGGGCGCCGCCCGACATGATCCGGCGGATGCCGGACATCAGGTGTGATGAAGTGGGGTGGCTATAACGTGCCAATGCGAGTTTCCGCGCGAACTATCACCATCCAATAATAGGAGGTCGCGTTCGATGGACCTGCTGAACGGACGCCTCAAACTCCGGCACCTCGTCCTCGTCGTGGCGATCGCGGAACACGGCAGCGTGCTCCGCGCCGCCGAGCACCTGCACCTGGCCCAGCCCGCGGTCACTCGCACGTTGCGTGAGCTGGAGCAGATCCTCGGCGTCGAGTTGTTCGTCCGGGGCCCACGCGGGGTGCATACGACGCTGTTCGGAGACGCCTTTCTCGATCACGCCCGTACGGTTCTCGCCGAGCTGCGGCGTGCCGAGGAGCGCATCCACGGACTCGCCCACGGCGACGCCGGCACCGTCACGCTCGGCACCCTGCTGGCCGGCTCGAGCGTGCTGCTGCCCAAGGCCATCGCGGCGCTCAAGGCGAGCCGGCCCGGCATCACCGTGATCGTGCAGGAGGCCACCTTCGACAGCCAGGTCCCCCGGCTGCTCGACGGCGAGATCGACATGATCCTCGGCCGCCTCAACGTGATCGAGGACCAGCCCGCGCTCCGCCAGATCACCCTGTACAGCGAGCCCGTCCGGCTTGTCGCCCGCGCCGGGCATCCCGCCCATGACGTTCCCGACCTGAGTCTCGCGAATCTGCTGACGTACCCGTGGGTGGTGCCGCTTGAGCAGACCTCCCTGCGCCGCGAACTGGAGGAGGTCTTCCGCGGGCAGGGACTGCGGCTGCCCGAGAACCGGGTCGAGTGCACCTCGATCCTCACCGTGCGCGCGCTCGTACGCGACACCGACATGATCGCCGCCCTGCCGGCCTTGGTGGCACGAACCGACCGGGACCTCGCGCCCCTGTCCGTGCCGCTGCCGTCGGTACGACGCTCCGTCGGCGTCACCCTGCCGGCCCGGCGCCCGCTGACGCCGTCCGCCCGGCTGATGCTGGAGCACCTGCACACCTGCGCTGTCGCGATCACGGCCGGGGAGAATCTGGAACAGAAGACCGCTAGTGGCTCTCGATGAGTCGCGAGGTGACTGGAACCCGACGCCTTCGGCTCGGTCGCGGGCGAGTCCGTCCCGGGCGCCGTCTGCTGATCCCACTCGCTCGACGGGTTCGCGGCGTCGTCCGATGCGGGACGGTTTGCGTTCGAGCGCGCTCGAACCCCTAGCGTCACCGGCATGACGACACAGACCTGGATCATCACCGGCGCGTCCCGCGGTTTCGGACGCGCACTGGCGGAATCGGCGCTGGCAAAGGGCGATCGTGTGGTCGCGGCGGTGCGCCGCCCGGAGAGCATGACCGACCTGGAGGCGGTGTACCCCGACACCTTCCTGGTCGTGAAGCACGACGCCCGGGACACCGGCGCCGCCGCAGACCTCGTGCGTGACGCCCTCGACCGTTTCGGGCAGCTCGACGTGCTGGTCAACAACGCGGGCCGGGTGCTGGTCGGAGCGGTCGAGGAGGTCGGCGACGCGCAGCTGCGCGAGCTGATGGACCTGCACCTGTTCGGCCCCGCCGCGCTCGTCCGCGCGGCGCTGCCGGCGATGCGCGAGCGCGGCACCGGGACGATCGTGCAGATGAGCAGCCAGGGCGGGCGGATGTCCTTCCCCGGCGTGTCGGCGTACTCCGCGTCGAAGTTCGCCCTCGAAGGCTGGTCGGAGGCGCTGGCCGGGGAGGTCGCGCCGTTCGGCATCCGCGTGATGCTCGTCGAACCCAGCCGCTTCCGCACCGATTTCAACGCCGGCGACGTGCTGGAGTTCGCCGCGGCGTCCGAGACCTACCGCGACATGCTCGCCCCCATCCGCGCGGACATGGCCGGGGTCGACGGCCGCCAGGAAGGCGACCCCGCGCGGGCGGCGGAGATCATCGTGTCCATCGCCCACAGCGACGAGGTCCCGCTGCGATTGCCGCTCGGGCGTGAGGCGGTCGAGCGGATCTCGGGCGTGTACCAGCGCGGTCTGGCCGAGGTCGAGCGGTGGGCCGACACTGCCAGAAGCGCCGACTTCGAAGGCGTCGAGGCGTCGGTGCGCCCCGTTTAGGCTGGTCGTCATGGCCACCGAC
The DNA here is from genome assembly GCF_044508335.1 of Actinomadura sp. NCBI lineage: Bacteria > Bacillati > Actinomycetota > Actinomycetes > Streptosporangiales > Thermomonosporaceae > Actinomadura > Actinomadura sp. The sequence goes on along the minus strand of NZ_JBIQHY010000077.1, from coordinate 22,658 downwards.
GACCTGGTGACGCGCATACTCGAGGCGCTCGACGACGGTGACCCGCTGCCGGTCGAGGCGATCCATCGCCTCACCGACGCGGCCGACGTCACCGAGCCGATGACGATCGCGGAGGTCGCGGACCTTCTCGGCATCTCGCCGCACACGCTGCGCTACTACGAGCGCGCGCACCTGGTCGAGGTGGACCGCGACGCCAACGGCCATCGCGTCTACGACGCCCACACGGTGCGCCGCCTCGTCTTCCTCACCAGGATGCGGCTCTCCGGGATGCCGATGCGCGACCTCCAGCACTACATCGCCCTTGTCGACGCGGGAGACGACACCGTCCCCGAGCGCCTCGACATGCTCCTCGAACACCGCGACATCATCCGCCGCAAGATGCGAGAACTCACGCTCTCCCTCGTGGCGACCGAACACAAGATCGCCACGTACGGCGGAGCCGCCGGCCCAGACTCCCGCCTGTCATAGAAGGCCGAAGCCTTGCGGCCACCCCCACTGAAGACGGAAGGCCGTTGCGGTGGAGTATGCGTTTCCGAAGCTCGTGCCGGCCTGCCGTGGCGGTCCGTGTGAGACTGGAGGAATGACCGACCATTCCTCTGGGGATACCGAAGGCGTGCCTAAGGACGAGTTGTTCGCTCGGCTCCAGGCCGACCGCCCGCACTCGGCGCGGGTTTGGGGATTCTTGCTGGGCGGCAAGGACAACTACCCCGCCGACCGCCAAGTCGGCGAGATGATCGTGAGCATGTTCCCCGACATCGCGCTGCTGGCGCGGCTGCAGCGCCGTTTCCTGTCACGCGCGGTGCGGTTCCTGGCGGGTCCGGCCTCGATCAGGCAGTTCCTGGACATCGGCACCGGCCTGCCGACCGTGGACAACACTCACGAGGTCGCCCAGCGGGTGGCGCCCGAGTCCCGGATCGTCTATGTCGACAACGATCCGCTGGTCCTGGTGCACGCTCAGGCACTGCTCACCAGCACGCCAGAGGGGGCCTGCGACTACATCGAGGCCGACGTGCGCGACCCCGACCTGATCCTGGAAAAGGCCGCCAGGACTTTGGACTTCACCCGGCCGGTCGCGCTCACCCTTCTGGGCATCATGGGTCAGATCCCCGATTCCGATGACCCATGGGGGATCGTGCGCCGGCTCCTGGACGCGCTGCCGGAGGGCAGCTACCTGGCGCTCAGCGATGGCACGAACACCAATCCGGCACTGAACCACGCGATCGAGACCTACAACGCCAACTCCGCCAGTTCCTACCACCTGCGCAGCCCGGAAGCGATCGCGCGTTACTTCGAAGGACTGGAAGTCCTGGAACCAGGTGTGGTCCCCACCTCCGCCTGGCGGCCGGACGACTACGACATCGGTAGCACGCCAACACAGGTGGACGCCCTCTGCGGGGTCGCCCGGAAGGGAGCATGAAGCACATACAAGGGGGCTGCTACGCGGATCATTCATGGCCGCCGAGCGAAGTGAAACCTCCGACTATTGCTCCGAAGGCCACGTGGGCGAGGACGGTGACCAGTGGCGTGCTGGGCCCGTAGTTGAGCATCAAGAAGCCCGGAGGTTCCAGCAGGGCGGTCTCGGGAGCACTCGTCACAGGGCTGCCCATCCGCGGGTGGACCAACGGCAGCAGGACGTTCACCAGCGCGGTGCCGGCGAAGATTCCGTGCATGAGACCGAAGAGTGCCCCGAGCCACCAGCCGGCGTGGCCGATGGCGAGAAAGACGGCGTAGTAGACGAACGCGAACAGCTCCCCGTTGACGAAGTGCATGAGGTAGCCGATCGCCTTGGCGCGGGCCCGGTCGCCGGTCACGGCGGTGCCCAGCAGGAACGGCAGGTCCATCCGGGTGAGCTGGAACTCGCTGGCGGTGCGCAGAACGGTGGTGAGCACCAGTGTGCCGACGAACGCGCCCGCGGCGGTTCCCCCGGCGCTCACCTGCCTGCCTTCCTCGCTACCGAGTCGATGGTGCACGCGGCGCGGATCAACGCCAGGTGGCTCAGCCCCTGGGGCAGGTTCCCCAGGAAGGCGCCGGTGTCCGGATCGATCTCCTCGGCGTAGAGGCCGACGTCGTTGGCCAGCCTGATCAGGTCGTCCATCAGCGCGACGGCATGGGCGAGGCGCCCGGTGCGGGCGAGGCACTCGGCCAGCCAGAAAGAACAGGCCAGAAACGCGCCTTCGGTGCCGCTCACCCCGTCCTCGCCGGTGTACCTGTCGACGAACGGACCGTGCCTCAGTTCCTGTGCCACCGCGTCGACCGTGGCGCGCATGCGGGGATCGCCGGGATGCGAGTAACCGTGGAGAAGGCCGAGGAGCACGGCGGCGTCCAGTTCCGAACTGCCGGCGGAGCGCGTGTAGCAGCGGCGGCGGGGGGAGAAGCAGCGCGTCTCGACGAAGTCGCGCACCCGGGCGCGGGCGAGTCGCCAGCGATCCGAGCCGCGGGCGGGGATCAGGCCGCGCTCGCAGAGGTCGATGGCACGGTCGAGCGCGACCCAGCACATCATCTTCGACTGCGTGAAGTGCAGGGGAGCGCTGCGGACCTCCCAGATCCCCGAGTCCGGCGACCGCCAGGCGGCGCAGACGAAGTCGGCCAGCCCGGCCAGGCGCCGGGCGATGTCCGCGTCCAGCCGTCCGGCGGCACCGGCGTGCAGCCGGCCGGCCTGCATCAGCTCACCGTAGGTGTCCAGTTGGTCCTGGACGCCCGCCGCGTTGCCGATCCGCACCGGTCTGGAACCGCGGTACCCGTCCAGGGGGAGTATCCGCTCCGGCGTGTCGGGCCCGCCGTCCAGCCGGTAGAGCACCCGCAGTCGCGGATGTGTGAGCTGGGTGGCGTGCATGAGCCACCAGAAGTAGGCATCCGCTTCGGCGGAGCATCCGAGCCGCAATAGCGCGTCGAGGGTGAACGCCGAGTCGCGGACCCAGGAGAAGCGGTAATCCCAGTTGCGTTCGCCTCCGATGTGCTCCGGCAGTGAGGACGTCGCCGCGGCGGCGATCGCTCCCGAGGGCGCGAAGACCAGGAGCTTGAGCACCAGTGCGCTGCGCAGCACGGCGTCGCGCCACATGCCTTCGTACGAACGTTCCCCCGACCACCTGTGCCAGGACGCGATGGTGTGCTCCATACGGGCATCGCATTCTGAACGGGTCGGCAGGACGAGCGGTTCCTGGTGTGCGAACGGAATCGCCAGCAGCGCTCGCCGGCCCTCTCCCATTTCAAAGCGGCCATTGATCGCCTGGTCGGCGCACTCCGGTTCACCCGCGTCCCAGGCGCAGACGGCGAGGGCGTCCCCGCCCGCCTCCGCCACCGGTACACCGGCGCGTCTCGTGATGCGTGGACGGTGAGCACCGTAACCGAACCGCGGCTGCACGCTCCAGTGCACGGGCACGGTCCCGGCCACGCCGTCGAGACGCCGTTGCAGCTCCCGCATCGGTCCCAGCGTCCCGTCGCCCTCCAAGGTCAGCGCATCGGTGACCCGCAGACAGCCAAGGCCGGTGGTAAAGGTGGTCTCCAGAACGTTCGTGCCCGGCAGGTACCGGCGCGCGACGGTGAACGGCTCCGCCGGCTCCAGCAGGAAGCGCCCGCCCCGGACGGGGTCCAGGATCGCGGCGAACACCGAGGGGGAGTCCAGGTCCGGCATTCCCAGCCAGTCCACCGACCCGTCGGCGGCGATCAGAGCGGCACTACGCCCGTCCCCGACTACGGCGTAGTCGCGCAGCCCGGCGTAGCCGCCGCTCCGGAAGGCTGTCATGTGCCCGGACCGTACGAGGCGTCACCATGAGGGCCGCCGACTTCCATGGAACCATCGTCTCACCTGGTCACGGCCCGTTGCTTCCGACTCCTCCCCATGTGACGTCAAGTCTTCCCGTATTTACCGCCACCGTCCCCGGAAGGTGCTGGATTGAGCCCGCCACGCAGGAGCCGTTCGGGCCGGTGCTCTTACGGTGCCGCGACCGGACACCACGCTCAGCGCACGTCCGGTCGCAAAGCACGGGCGCAGGCAGGCCGATGATCTCCAGCGCCCAGCGGAGGACCCCCTACGCGGCCGCCCTTGTCGGGATCAGGGCCGCTTGAGCTGGTGAAACAGTGGCGATTCCGGGCATTCAATGTACGGGTTCGGCCACGCGAGTCACCGGTTCGGGATCACAAGAAAATCGAAACCGCAAATAAGCAGGTGGAAGGCGAAATAGATCGTTCCAATCCTGCCGGCTGAAACATGCTCGATCTTGTCGCATTGGACGCGGATGCCTTAAGCTCCGCCATGGGAGCGCTCCCACGAGCGAAATGCCGGGGCCAAAGCGGGGTGTCACGGGTATGTCAGAGACGGGCATGTCAAAGACGGGGATAACGCCGACCGAAGCGGCCGTCATCCGAATGTGGACCGATCTACTGGGGAAGCCGCCCGGTTCGGTCCATGAGGACTTCTTCGAACTGGGCGGGCGGTCGCTCACCCTGGTGCAGTTCATCGCGCGCGTTGAGGAGGCGTACGGCGTCGAGCTGCCCGTGGAGGTGCTGTTCGCCGAGGACCTCACGGTGAGCGCCGCGGCCCGGGCCGTCGACGAGGCGCTGCTTGCGGGCGTGGACAAGACCGAGTTGGACGGACTGCTGAACGAACTGGACCAGCTCTCCGACGAGGAAGTGCGCCGGCTGCTCGCCGATGGCGGGGAACACTGACTGTGGCCCGCATGCTCCTCGTGAGCCACGGCTCCGACGGCGACGTGCTGCCGTTCGTGCGCCTCGGCCGGACCCTGCGCGGCCGCGGTCACGAGGTCACGCTCATCACGCACGCACCGTACGCGTCCGCCGCTCTCGGCGCGGGACTGGATTTCGCGCCGATCGACACCGCGGCCGAGTACGAGCGCCAGCTGGGCGACACCGCGGGCCTGCTCGCCGGGCAGGCGCCGGGCCGATGGCTGGAGTTCTACGAGCGGCACGGGCTGTTCGGGCAGGCGCAGCTGGAGTTCCGGGCGATCGCGGAGCGCCACGCACCGGGCCGGACGGTGCTCGTCGGACGGCACACCTCCGCGGTGTCGGTACTGATGGCGGCCGAACGCCTGGGCGCGCCGGCGGCCTGGGTGGCGGTCTCGCCCGTGCAGATCATGGCGGCCCGGGGCGCGCGGCACCTGTACGCGACCGTGCTGCGGGAGGGACTGGAGGAGGTCCGGGCGGCGGCGGGGTTATCGCCGGACGTGGACTGGGCGGAGTACTTCCACTCGGCCGATCTTGAGCTGGGGCTCTGGCCCGCGTGGTTCGACCGGGCCGGTGCGCGTTCTCCCGGCCGGGTCCGCCTCACCGGTTTCCCGCTCGCGGACGATCGGCCGCGGCCGATCCCCGCCCGGGCGGAGGAACTGCTCGCCGGGCCGGTACCGCCCGTGCTCGTGACCGGTGGCACCGGACGGATGCTGCATCCCGAGTTCTACCCGACCGCGGTCGCGGCCTGCGCGCGGGCCGGGCGTCCGGCGCTGCTGGTCGTACGGCACCGGGACCTGGTCCCCGAGATCCTTCCGGAGGGCGTGCGCTGGTTCCCGGCGCTGCCGTTCCGCGAGGTGATGCCGAGGGTCGGCGTCGTCCTGCACCACGGCGGGATCGGTACCCTCGCCCGGGCGCTGGCGGCCCGGACACCGCAGGTCATCCTCGCCCACGGCGTCGACCGCCCGGACAACGCCGAGCGGCTCGCCGCGCTCGGGCTGGCCCGCTGGCTCCCGCAGGGCGCCTGGACTCCGGACGAGATCGCGCCTCTGCTTTCGGTCGCTCCGTCCCAGGAACCCCCGATTCAGGCGGTTCCCGGCGATGGCGCGGAGGCGGCCGCCGCGGAGATCGAAACGCTGCTGGGACGCGGCCGCGACCCCCGGGCCGCGCCACTCCCCGAGCCCGGGGCGGCCGAGCCGCTGAGGGAGCGGTTGCGGCGGTTGCCGCCGGTCCAGCGCAGGGAACTGCTACGGCGGATGGAGGGGCGCCGATGAGAGTGCTCCTGGCCCAGAACATGTTCTTCCACCGCACGCACGGCGGTGCCAACAAGTCCAACCGGATCATGATGGAGGAGCTGGCGGCGCGGGGCCACGACTGCCACGTGGTGGCGCCGCTCAGCGGGCAGCTGCGCCGTTGCACCGTCGGCGAGCTGCTGGTCCGGCTGGCCGACCGCGGTGTGAGGCCCGAGGCCGTGACGGACGAGGCGGTCGTCGCGGAGGTCGCCGGCGTACGGGCGCACTTCGTGGTCGAGCCGTCGCGGCTGGCGGCGCGGGTGCGCCAGGTCGCCGCGTCGGTGCGCCCGGACTGGACGCTGGTGCCGTCCGACGATCCGGGACTGCTGATGCTGGGGACCGCCGAGCACGCCGCCCCCGGCCGGGTCGTCTACCTCGCGCACACCCTGCAGCAACTGCCGTTCGGGGCGCGGGCCTTCTACCCCAGTGAGGCGGGCACCCGGCTGCTCCGCAGGGCGGCCGGGGTCGTCGCGGTGAGTGAGGCGGCGCGTCGCTGCCTGATGGCCGAGGCGGGAATCCCGGCGACCCTGATCCGCCCGCACGTCTACGGCCCGGGCCCGTACCCGCGCCACCGCGGCGACGCGATCACCATGGTCAACCCGTCCGGCTACAAGGGCATCGCGATCTTCCTCGCGCTGGCGGACGCGCTGCCCGAGCGTCCGTTCGCCGCCGTCCCCACCTGGGGCACCACCGAACGGGACCGGGCGGAGCTCTCCCGGCGGCCCAACGTCCGGATCCTGGAGGCCCGCGACGACATCGACGAGGTCCTGGCGCACGCCCGGATGGTCGTCATGCCCTCGCTGTGGGACGAGACGTTCGGGTACACCGCCGTGGAGGCCATGCTGCGCGGCATCCCGGTGCTCGCCGCGGACGTGGGCGGCCTGGCCGAGGCCAAGCTCGGGGTCCCCTACCTGCTCCCGGTCCGGCCCATCGGCGGCTACGCGGCGCGCCAAGGCCAGGAGCGCCCGGAGCCCGCCGTCCTCGCCCAGGACCCGGCGCCCTGGCTCGCCGCGGTGCGCGCGCTGGACGACCCCGCCCACCACTCCACCATCGCGGAACAGTCCCGCACGGCCGCGACCGCCTTCGTCGCGTCGCTGGACAGCGGCGCCCTGGAGACCTATCTGCGCCGGCTGACCCCCGCCGCCCCGGAACCCCCGGTCCGGCATGCCGGACTCCCCGCCGACGGGCACCGCCTCGCCGCCCTGGCCCGGTTACTGACGAAAGAGCGCTGATCCATGGCACCGGAACTGCTGGCTCCCGTCCCCGCGGAACTCCTCGACGACGATCTCGGCCTGCTGCTGCTCATCAGGCACTTCGAACGCAAGCTCCTGGAACTGTACGGCCGCGGGCTGCTGCACGGCACCACGCACACGTGCATCGGCCAGGAGTACATCCCGGTGGCCCTGGCCCCGCTGCTCGGCGAGGCCGACCACGTCTTCAGCAACCACCGCGGCCACGGTCACTACCTCGCCCGGTACCGGGACCCGTACGGCCTGCTCGCGGAGATCATGGGCCGGGAGGGCGCCGTCTGCTCCGGGGTGGGCGGCAGCCAGCACATCCTGCGGGACCGCTACCTGTCCACCGGCGTCCAGGGGCAGAGCCTGCCGGTCGCCGTGGGCGTGGCGCTGCACCTGGACCGGGCCGAGCCGGAAGCGCTCGCCCTGGCCTACATCGGGGACGGGACGTGGGGTGAGGGCGCCGTCTACGAGGCGCTCAACATGGCCTGCCTGTGGCGGCTGCCCCTGGTGGTGGTGACCGAGCACAACGGGATCGCCCAGTCCACCCCGACCGGTCGTCAGATGGCGGGCACGATCGGCGCTCGGGCGGCGGCGTTCGGTGCCCGCCACCACCGGACGGCCGCGGACGATGTGGTGCGAATTCGCGCCGAGGTCGGCCCGCTCGTCGAGGAGACCAGGCACGGCGCCGGGCCGCTGGTGCTGGAGTTCGAGACCCGGCGGCTGGGCCCGCACAGCAAGGGCGACGACACCCGCCCGGCCGAGGAGGTCCGGCGTCTGGAGGCCCGGGACTGGTACGCGCGGTACACGGCGGCCGACGGCTTCCGCCGGCTGGACGACGAGGCCCGCCGGTTCGTGGACCTCGTCGCCGACGAGGTCCTCGGCCGCCCGCCGTCGGTGTGGGAGCGGTGATGCGTGTCGCGGAGAGTCTGAACGCGGCCCTGCACGGGGTGCTCCTCGACGATCCCCGCGTCCACCTGCTGGGCGAGGACGTGCTGGACCCGTACGGCGGCGCCTTCAAGATCACAAAAGGGCTGTCCAGCAGGTTCCCGGGCAGGGTGCTGGCCACCCCGATCAGCGAGGGCGGCGTCGTCGGGGTCGCCGGCGGGCTGGCGCTGACCGGAGACAAGCCGATCGTGGAGATCATGTTCTCCGACTTCGCGGCGCTCGCCTTCGACCAGATCCTCAACTTCGCCGCCAAGTCGGTCACGATGTACGGGCGGCGGCTCGGCCTGTCGCTGGTGATCCGCTGCCCGACCGGCGGCCACCGGGGGTACGGGCCCACCCACAGCCAGAGCCTGCAGAAGCATTTCGTCGGGATCCCGGGCCTGTCGGTGTTCGAGGTGTCGCCGTTCGACGACCACCGCGGCCTGTTCGACACGATGCTCGCGCTGGGCGAGCCGTGCCTGCTCTTCGAGGACAAGGTCCTCTACACCCGGCGGGTCTTCACCGGCGGCGCGGTGGACGGCCTGTTCCGCTACGACGTGCTCGGCGACGTGGCCAGGGTCTACGCGGACGATCCGGAGACCTGCGACTGCGTGCTCATCGCGCCCGGCGGACTCGCCCACCGGGCGCTCGACGCGATGCGGGCGCTGCTGCTCGAAGAGGAGGTCAGCTGCGTGCTGCTGGTCCCTCGCCGTCTCCATCCGCTGGACGACGCCCTGGCGGCCGCCCTGCCGGGCCGGACCACCGCGGTGGTGGTCGCCGAGGACGGGCCGCCCGGCGCCGGCTGGGGCGCCGAGGTCGCGCACCGGCTGCACGAGCACCTGTGGGGCCGCCTGCGGCGACCGGTCCGCCTGGTCGCCTCCGCCGACAGCGTCATCCCGACCGCCGCCCACCTGGAACGCGACGTGCTGGTCCAGGACGGCGACATCCGCCGCGCCGTACAGGAGGCCGTACGTGCCTGAGATCCGCGTGCCGAAGCTCAACAACAACGACACCGAATACGTCCTGGTCGAATGGCTCGCCGAGGACGGCGCGGTGGTCCACGAGGGCGCCCCGCTGCTGGTCGTCGAGACCTCCAAGGCCGCCGAGGAACTCGCCTGCGAGACCTCCGGCGAGCTGCACCGCCTGCTTCCCGAGGGCGCGACCTGCGCCCCCGGCCAACTCGTCGCCCGCATCGGCGACTCCACCGCGGAGCCGGAGCCGGAGCCCGCCCCGGAGCCGGCCCCGGAGCCCGCCCCGGAGCCGGCTGCGGAGCCCGTCGCGAAGACCGCGGCCGCCGTGGACGCCGACGGGACGGGTCCCGTGATCACGGCGCCCGCGCGGGCGCTGATCGACGAGCATGCCATCGAGCCGGAGCGGGTGCGGGCCCTGGGGCTCGCACTGGTCCGGCGCGCGGACGTGGAGAAGCTGATCGGCGGCGGGACGCCGGCGCTCCGGCCGCTGCCCGCGGTGCAGCGGGCGGTCGCGGCCACGGTGGAACGTTCTCGGCAGACCATTCCCGCCGCGTTCACCGCGATCAAGGTGAACGCCGGGCCTGCGCTGGCCCGCGGCAAGGCGCTCACCCGGGAGCTGCGCGCACTGGTCGGGCTGCCGGAGCTGGCCGTCCAGGCGGTGGCCGGGCTGCACGCGACGTTCCCGATGTTCTTCGCCGAGCCGGTGGACGGCCGGGACGTGCGGCTCTCGGAGCGGCCGGACATCGGCGTCACCGTCGACGTCGGCAAGGGGCTGTACGTGCCGGTCGTCCGGGACGCGGCCAGGCGCACGCTCCAGGAGATCGCCGAGACCACCATGCGGTTCCGGATGACCGCGCTGCGCGGGTCCTTCACCGAAGAGGACCTCGCCGGCGGCAACATCGTCATCGCACTGAACACCGACACGGACGCGCTGCTCGCCATACCGATCGTGCATCCCGGCCACGCCTGCGCGCTGTCGCTGTGCGCGCCCCATCAGGAACTCGTGCTGACCGATGACGGCGAGGTCGCCGCGCGGACGGCCGTGACGCTGGGCCTGGCCTACGACCACCGGTTGGTGAACGGCCGGGACGCCCTCGAATTCCTGCACGCGCTGCGGACCGCGCTGGAAGGAGCGTCGGCGTGACGACCACCGACGTCTCGGGCCTGTCGCCCGAACGCCAGGCCGCGCTCGCACGGCTGCTGGCCCAGCGCCGCGCCGCCGAGACCGCGGGCATCAGGCCGCGGCCGCGCGACGGCGGCATGCTGCCCTGCTCGTTCGAGCAGCGCCGGATGTGGCTGGCCGCCCAGGTCGACCCGGACGGCGTCGCGAACGTCACGGCCGGGCTGAGCCTGCGCGGCGCCTTGGATGCGGACGCTCTGCGCGCCGCGGTCGGCGACCTCGTGCGGCGGCACGAGATCCTCCGGACCGCCATCGTGGACGTCGAGGGCGAGCCGTACCAGCGCATCGCGCCCGAGATCGAGCCGCCGGTCGAACTGGTGGACTTGAGCCACCTGCCCGCGGCCGCGCGCGAGGACCGCGCCCGCGACCTCGCCCGGCTCGCGGCCGGTGAGCGCTTCGACCTGGCCCGCGCACCGCTGTTCCGCGTGCACCTCTACCGGCTCGCGCCCGAGGAGCACCGGCTGCTGTTCGTCTGGCACCACATCAACGCCGACGGCTGGTCGGTGGACAACGCCATCGGCGAGATCGCCGCCGCGTACCAGGCCCACCGGGACGGCACGCCGCTCGACCTGCCGCCGCTGCCCGTCCAGTACGCGGACTACGCCGCCTGGTCGCGGGAGCGCATGACCGGTGACGTCCGGCGCGGCCGCCTGGACTACTGGAAGGACCGGCTGTCCGCCGATCCGACCGAGCTGCGCACCGGTGAGCCCGGCCCGGCGCGCACGGCGGAGGTGGTCGCCACGGTCCCGGCCTCGCTGGCCGAGGCGGTGCGGTCGGCGGGCGGCCCCCGGACGACGCCGTACGCGGCCTTCCTCACCGCGTACAAGGTCCTGCTGATGCGGCTCACCGGCGAGCGGGACGTCACGGTCGGCTCGGTCACCGGCGGCCGCGGGCGCACCGAACTGGAGCCGCTGATCGGCTGCTTCATCAACCTGCTGCCGCTGCGCACCGGGCTCGGCCGCGAGCTGACCTTCCGGGAGGCGGTGGCCCGGGTGCGGGCGACGCTCGGCGGCGCCCTGCAGCACGAGCTGCCGTTCGACGAGCTGGTCTCCGGGCTGTCCGCCGGCCGCGGCGGCCGGTCGGGAAGCCTGTTCCAGAGCGCCGTCATCCACCAGCAGGCGCACGCCGAGCATCCGGATTGGCGCGGGCCGGCGGTGGAACGCTGGGGACGGCCGCTCGACGAGGCGGCCTTCGACCTGGCGCTGATCGTCCGGGAGCTGCCGGGCGAGTTCGAGCTGTGCTTCCGCTTCCGCGGTGACCGGTTCGCCGCGGAGGCCGTGGAGGACCTGGCCGCGCGGTTCGAGACGCTGCTGCGCTCGATCGAGGCGGCGCCGCTGGCCCGGCTGGGCGACCATGAGCTGCTCGGCCCCGGGGAACACGACCGGGTCGTCCGGGAATGGAACGCGACCGGCGCCGTCCGCCCGCCGTGGACCGGGCTGCACCGGATCATCGAACCGCACGTGCGCGACACCCCGGACGCCCCGGCGGTCGCCTTCGGCGAGCGGACGCTGAGCTACGCGGAGCTCGACCGGGGCGCCACTCGGCTGGCCCGGCGGCTGCGCGGGCTCGGCGCCGGGCGGGACGTCCCGATCGGCGTGTGCCTCGATCAGAGCGTGCAGACCGCGATCGCGGTGTTCGGCGTGCTGAAGGCGGGTGCGCCGTACCTGCCGCTCGATCCGGAGCTGCCGGCGTCCCGGCTGGAGTACATGCTGTCCGACGCGGGCGCGCCCGTGGTCATCACGACGCCCGGACTGGCCCCCGGGCTCACCGGCTGCGGCGCCCGGATCGTCCTCATCGGCGAAGACGGCCTCCCCGTGGAGGACCTCCCCGAGAAGCCGCTGGACGACGGCGCCGGGCCGGACGACCTGGCGTACGTCATCTACACCTCCGGGTCGACCGGGACGCCCAAGGGCGTCGCGGTGCAGCACCGGCAGATCGTCAACTACCTGGAGGGCGTGCGGCAGCGGTTCGGCATCCGGCCCGGGTCGGCGTTCGGGCTGCTCCAGTCGCTGACGTTCGACTTCGGCATCACCACCTTCTACCTTGCGCTGGCCACCGGCGGCCGACTGCACATGATCCCCAAGCGGTCCTCGGGCGCCGAGCTGGCCGCCGCCATGGCCGACGCCGGCATCGACTACCTGAAGATGACGCCGTCGCACCTCGCCGCGCTCGCCGACGAGGTCGGCGCCGAAGCGCTGCTGCCGCGCCGGGCGCTCATCGTCGGCGGCGAGGCGTCGCGTACCGCCTGGCTGCGCGAGCTGGCCGGATACGGCAGATGCGAGGTGTTCAACCACTACGGGCCCACCGAGGCCACGGTGGGCCTCACCACCTGGCGGGTGACCGCGGACGGCCCCGCGGGCACGCTCGCCCCGATCGGCGGCCCGCTGCCCGGCGCGCGGGCGTACGTGCTGGACGAGGACCTGCACCCGGTGCCGCCCGGCGTGACCGGCGAGATCTTCCTGGGCGGCGACCGGCTGGCCCGCTGCTACCTGGGCCGACCCGAGCTCACCGCGGAACGGTTCGTCGCCGACCCGTTCGGCGCCCCCGGCGACCGGCTGTACCGCACCGGCGACCTCGGCCGGTACCTGCCGGACGGGAACCTGGAGTTCCTCGGCCGCCGCGACCACCAGGTCAAGATCCGCGGCTACCGGGTGGAACTCGGCGAGGTGGAGGCGGCGCTGGCGACCTGCCCGGGCGTGGTGCAGGCGGTGGCGACGGTCCGGAACGACCGGCTGATCGCCTACCTGGAGGGCACGGCCCGCCTCCCGGCCGGCGACCTGCGGGCCCGGCTGGCCGGGCGGCTGCCCGACTACATGGTGCCGAGCCGGTTCGTGTGGCTGGAGCGCTTCCCGCTGCAGGCGCACGGCAAGGTCGACCGCAAGCGGCTGCCCGAGCCGGTGGACGACCGATCCGACCAGGTGACGGCCTTCGTCCAACCGGAGGGGCCGATCGAGCGCGTCGTCGCCCAGGTGTGGGCCGATGTGCTGGGCATCGAGCGGATCGGGGCGCTGGACGACTTCTTCGACCTCGGCGGCCATTCCCTGCTGGCCACGCAGGTGGTCGCGCGGCTGCGGCGCGCGCTGCCCCCGGGCGCCCGCCCGGTCAGCGTGGTGGAGTTGTTCGACGAGCCGACCGTGCGCGGCGTCGCGCGGCTCGCCGCCGGACCCGACGCGGAACGGCCGCTCCTGCACGAGCTGACCCGTACCGGGTCCGCCGAGGTCTCGTATGTGTGCGTGCCCTACGGCGGCGCCAACGCGGTGGTCTTCCAGCCGCTCGCGGACGCCCTGCCGGAGGGGCACGCGCTCTACTCCGTCGCGGTGCCGGGCCACGACGTCGCGGTGGAGGAGGAGACGCGGCCCCTTGAGGAGGTCGCGGAGCGCTGCGCGGCGGAGATCCTGGAACGGATCCGCGGGCCTCTGGTCGTCTACGGGCACTGCGGTCCCGGTGGGGCGCTCGCCATCGAGATCGCCCGCCGCGTCGAGGCCGCCGGGCGCCGGATCGACGCGGTGTACCTCGGCGGCGTGTTCCCCTTCGCCCGGCCCCGCGGGCGGGTGCTCGGGCCGCTGTTCCGCGCGCTGCGGATCGAGCGCCTGCGCAGCGACACCGTCTACGCCAACTGGCTGCAGGCCATCGGGGCCGATCTGGCCGAGGCCGACGCCGAGCAGCGCCGGTTCCTGGTCAGGGCGATGCGCGCGGACGCCGAGCAGGCCGAGGAGTACTTCACCGGGCTGCTCGACCGGGGCGTGCCACCGCTCGCCGCGCCCGTCATCTCGGTGGTGGGGGAGCGGGATCCCGGCACCGAGTTCTACCGCGAGCGCTACCGGGAGTGGGGCTTCCTCACCGGCACCACCGCGCTCGTGGTGATCGACGAGGCCGGGCACTACTTCCTGAAGTACCGGGCCGCGGAACTCGCCGAGATCGTGACCACGGTGCACCGGGACCTGTCCGCCCCCGGCCGGGGGCCGGACGCCACATGGTGGCTGCAGGCCGTCGACGACACCGCGTCCGCCGGACCGGCGGTCTCCTCCGGCACGCCGGACGAGGTGCGGCCCAGCATGGGGCGGTTCCTGGGGGTCGCGGCCGGTCAGATGGTCTCCATGATCGGTACGGCGCTGACCGAGTACGCCATACCGATGTGGACCTACCTGGAGTCGGGCTCGCTGCTGCGCTTCACCGTCTTCGCGCTGGTGGCCCTGGTGCCGGGCCTGCTGGCCGCGCCGCTGCTGGGCGCCCTGGTGGACAGGACCGACAGGCGGCGGGCGCTGCTGGCGTCCGGCCTGGTGGCGGGCGGCGTGCAGGGGGTGCTGCTGGTCGTCCTGGCGAGCACCGGCGGCCTGCCCGCGATCCCGTTGTACGCCCTGCTCTGCGTCCTGTCGGTGGCGCTCACCGCGCAGCGGCTCGCGTACGGCTCCGCGGTGCCGCAACTGATCCCCAAGCAGTACATGGGGCACGCCAACGGCGTCGTGCAGTTCACCATGGGGGTGGCCCGCTTCCTGGTCCCGGTGGTCGCGGTGGGGATGATGGCGACGGTCGGCCTGTCGGCCATCCTGACCATCGACGTGGTCAGCTATGTGGCGGCGGTCGGCGTGCTGGCGCTCGTGCGCTTCCCCGACACCCTGCCGTGGCGCCCGCGCGAGGGCCTGGCGGCCGAGGTCCGGTACGGCTTCCACTACCTGTGGCGGCGGCCCGGACTGCGCGCCATGGTCGTCTACTTTTTCGTTCTCAACATCTTCCTGGCCGCGGTCTTCGTGCTGATCTCACCGCTCGCGCTGTCGGCGGGCACGCTGTCGGACGCGGGCTGGATCGCCATGATCGCCGGCATCGGCGCGACGGCCGGCGGAGCGCTGATGGCCCTGTGGGGCGGCCCCAGGCTGCGCCGCATGCGCGGGATGCTCCTGTTCGCGCTGCTGTTCGCGGGCTGCTGCACGGTCGCCGGGCTGCGCCCCGCGCTGCCCGTCATCGCCGCCGGCGTCTTCGGCATGTGCCTGACGATGGCCGTGGTGGACGGCATCTGGATGACCGTCATCCACACCAAGGTCCCGCACCGCTTCCACGCCCGCGTGATCGCGGTGAACCAGATGCTCGCCATGTCCACCCAGCCCCTGGGACTGGTGCTGGTGGCGCCGCTGGCCCCCGCGCTCTTCAACCCGCTGCTCGAACCCGACGGCCCGCTGGCCGGCACGGTCGGCGGGCTGCTGGGCACCGGCGAGGGCCGCGGCATCGGCCTGCTCTATGTCCTGTGCGGCCTGGGCATGGCCCTTTGGACGGCCGCCGCGCTGCGCCATCCCCTGCTCGCCCACTTCGACCGCGACACACCCGACGCCGAACCCGACGACCTGGTCGGCCTCCGCACCATACAGAAGCGAACCACGTCCTGACCTCCGTCCGAGCGGGGATGCCCGGGTTCAGGCGAGACCGCGGGGCGCGCTGGCCATGTCACGCCTACGCAGTGGGCCTGCGCGCTCCCGCGGTCCTGCCTGACGGTCCTGATGTTGGAAGGTCTCAGGTGGACGGAGACCGGGTGCACTTCAGTTTGGTGCCCTCCCAGTGGCAGGTCTTCTGGTAGCCGGAGCGGAAGGGCGCGCCGGCCCACGGGTAGCGGTCGTCGGGCTGCTCGCCGGGCATGACGCCGGTGAAGTTGGCGGCGTCATCGATGCTTCCGGTGCCGGTGTACTCGGGCCGCATCGGATAGGGGTAGACGGGCCGCGTCCGGACGATCTTGTCCCCGTCCTTCTCGGCGGCGATGATCTTCTGCGGGGCGGCGCCCTTCTCGACCCAGTCGTACAGGGGTGTGAACAGGTCGAAGGTGTCGGGTCCATAGCCGTTGACGCAGTGGAAGACGCCGGGGAACAGGAACGTCCGCGCGAAGGTCTGAGTGGCCTTCATCCCGCCCATCCGCCGGGTGAGGGCGTGGTTGTAGGCCAGTGTGCTCTCGGTGGGGATGGCGGGGTCGGACCAGCCGTGCCACATGATGAGCTTGCCGCCGTGGTCGCGGAAGCGGGTCAGGTCGGGGTCGGTGGAGTCGTAGATGCCGCTCATCTCGCGGAGCTTCTTGAAGGTGCGCAGGTCGAAGCGGTGGTCCCGCAGGGTGTAGGACGCGGGCGGGTTGTTCCAGGACCCGAAGTACTTCAGGTAGTTGTACCCGAGGGCTTCCAGGCCGCCGGTCCGGCCCTGGGGTGCGATCACGTAGCCGAGCCACGCCGCCTCGCTGCCCTTGGCGAGGCCGGCCGGGAACAGCTTCCTGCCGTGGGCGTCGACCGGGCCTTGGTAGAACTTGCGGACCACGTCGATTTGGTCTGTGGTCAGGCAGGTGGGCTGGGGCGAGGCGGTGGGGCAGCGCAGGGCGGCGGGGTCGAAGTCGCAGTCGCGGGGGTCGCCGATGAGGCCGTCTTTGAGTCCGTCGGTGGCGTCGCAGGCGGCCATGACCTTGCTCTGCAGGAGGGGGAGCTGGTCGGGGCCGAGGATCTGGTGGCCGTCGCGGTCGGTGTTGACGGTGGCGATCCAGGGGAAGAACTCCCCGGCCAGTGCGACGAGGTTGTTGCCGGGGGCGCCGGCGATGATGCCGTCGAAGTCGTCGGGGTAGCGCTGGGCCTCCATCAGCGCCTGCCGTCCGCCGTTGGAGCATCCGGCGAAGTAGGAGTGCCGCGGGGCCTGCCCGTAGTAGGCCTTGGTGACGGCCTTGGCGGCCAGCGCGGTGACGTGTTCGGAGCGGTATCCGGCGTCGATGCGCAGTTGCGGGTCGGAGTGGGCCCAGACGGCGTCGAACGCGTCGGCGCCGATGTGGCCGCTGTCGCCGGCGCCGATGACGACGTGCCCGTCGTCGGGGGGTGCGCATCCGCCGGGGACGGAGTGGTTGGGGTTGTCGGGGTCGGCGAATCCGCAGAAGCCGCCGCAGCCCAGCTGTACGTAGCGTCCGGTCCAGGCCTGTTCCGGGAGCCGGAGCTCGAACTGGACCTGCGGCGAGACGTAGCCCTTGACCTGGCAGTACGCGGGCTTGCCCTGGCCCGCCGCCACAGGCGTCGCCGAAATGATCTTTGTCGGTGCGTCCGGGAGGCCGGTGAGGTCCAATGCGGTGAGCTGCTGGCAGGAGATCGCAGCGGCCGTCGGTGCCCCTGCATTGGCCGGTGGTCCACCGGTGAGGGCCTGGGCTGCGGTGACCGCCAGCAGGACGGCCGTGAGGCTGCCGACGATCAGGAGAATGGGTCTGTTTTTGGGCAGGCTTACGCGAATCATGTGGGGTGGTGTCCTTCCGCGGGGGTGGCAGCAGGGGACTTCTCTGCTGCGGCCGGAACGGGTGGCGGTGTTGGGCGGGTGCCGGTGTCGTCAGTTGACCTGGCGGCTGCGGCCCGCCCAGTACGGTGCCCGCAGCGACTTCTTGTCGATCTTTCCTGAGGGGTTGGTGGGCAGGGCGTCGACGAAGTCGACGCTCTTGGGCGCCCAGACGCTGCCCTTGTGCTTCTTGACCAGGTCGATGAGCTCGCCGGGTTCGACCGGGGTGTCGGGCCGGGTGACGACGAGGGCCTTGACCGCTTCGCCCCACCGCGGGTCCGGGACGCCGATGACGGCGCACTGGGCGACGGCGGGGTGGGTGATCAGAACGTCCTCGATCTGGCGGGGGAAGACGTTGAAGCCGCCGGTGACGATCATGTCCTTCTTGCGGTCGACGATGAAGACGTAGCCGTCGTCGTCGATGTAGCCGATGTCGCCGGACCGGACCCAGCCGTCCTGCATCGCCTCGGCGTCCCGCCCGGCATCGACGTATCCGACCATCTGCCCGGGCTGGGAGGCGCAGATCTCGCCGGTCTCGCCCGGCGGCAGGGCGTTCCCGTCGGCGTCGCGGACGGACAGGTCGACGTGGTACATCGCTCGTCCCGCCGAGGCCAGCCGGGCGATCCCCTCGGGGGAGTCGACGCGGTGGTCTTCCTTGCGCAGGCAGGTCATGTAGCCGGGCTCGGTTCCGGCGTAGGTCTGGGCGAAGACGGGTCCGAACGCCTCCAGCGCGCGCCGGAGCCGGTCGGGCGCCATCGGCGACCCGGCGTAGATGATCGTGCGGAGCGTGGACAGGTCGGCCTTCTCGCGGCGGGGGTGGTCCAGCAGCATGTAGACGATCGTGGGGACGACGGCGGTGGCCGTCACGCCTTCCCGCTCGATGGTGTCCAGCAGCAGGTCGAGGTCGAAGCCGGGCAGCAGGACGTTGGTGCCGCCGCGCATGAAGACCGGCATCACGAAGGTCTGGGTGAAGTGGGTGAGCGGCGCGGCGTGCGCGAAGATCTCGCCGGGGCGGATGTCGCCGATCTCCAGGCCCGCGGTGATGGCGTAGTGCGACCAGGTGGCGTGGGTCTGCAGGACGCCCTTGGGGACGCCGGTGGTGCCGGAGGTGAACCCGACGAAGGCCAGGTCATCGGGACTGACCTCCACGCCCGGGTCGGCCGGGGGCTGCGCGTCGAAGGCGGTCCGGTAGTCCAGGACGCCGTCGCGGGGGTCGCCGTCGCCGAGCCGGATGAGGTGCTGGAGCTCGGGGAGCCGGTCGCGGATGCGCGCGATCTGGTCGTCGAAGGACGCGTGGTAGATCAGCGTGGAGGCCCCGACTTCGTCGAGGTAGTAGTGGAAGTCCTCGGCCGAGGCGCGGGTGGGCATCTGGGTGACCGCCGCGCCCGCCTTCCAGATCCCGCACATGGTCGGGATGAACTCCAGGCAGTTGGGCATCAGAAGCCCGACGCGATGATGGGCGCCGACCCCGAGGCCGGCGAGGCCGTGGCCGACGCGGTTGGCCCACTGGTGCATCTGCGCGTAGGTGAGGCGCCGGTCGGCGTCGACGAGGGCGGTGCGGTCGGCGTAGTAGGTGCACGTCCGGTCGAAGACCTTGGGCAGTGTTCCCCACATGGCGTCTACCTTCCTGATCCCGTGGTGGCCGCGGATTGCCGCGGTGGTGAGGGTCGCCGGTGCCCGGTGGATCGCTGGAGCGCCTCGGCCGTCGCTCGCCGCGCCTGGTCGTACTCGCGCTGGGTCTGCTGGACGAGTTCGGCGACGCTGAGGACCTGGTTGATTCCCGAGACGCTGTGGCCGGCGCTCCATACGTTGCGCTGGTTGAGGAGGCGCTGCTGGGCGAAGCCGTCCGCGGCCGGGGACAATGCGTCGGCGGTCGCCTTCAGCCACTCATCCAGGAAGTTGACCGGTAGCCCGCTCAGGGCCGTGGTGAGGGTGACGTCGTCCAAGGTGGCGTCCACCAGGGCCTGCCGGAAGGCGTCCTCGGCAAGGCTCTCGGTGGTCGCGATGAACTTGGTGCCCATGTAGGCCAGGTCGGCGCCCAAGGTCTGGGCCGCCCACAGTGCGACGCCGTCCGACACGCCTCCCGCGAGGACGATCGGTCCGTCGAAGCGGCTGCGGACGGCCCGGACGTACGACAGCGGGTTCGCCCACCCCGTCTGCCCGCCGGCGCCCGCCGTCAGCAGCACCAGGCCGTCGACGCCGGCGTCGATCGCGCGGTCGACGTGGCGCATGCTCGCGACGTCGGCGAAGACCAGGCAGCCGGCGTCCTGCAGCGGTCCGAGGACCGGGGCGGGGGAGCCCACACTGGTGATCACCAGCGGCACCTCGCGGCGGACCAGCGCGGCGACGTCCCGTTCGAGCCGGTCGTTCGAGCGGTGAACGACGAGGTTGGCGGCGAACGGCGCGGCGGCGTCCCCCAGGTCGATGAGGCCGGCGGTGATCTGCTCCAGCCAGCCGTCGAGTTCGAGGACGGTCCACGCGTTGTGGGTCGGGAATGATCCGACGACCCCGGCACGGCACGCCGCGATCACCAGGTCCGGGCCCGACACGTCGGTCATCGGTGCCGCCACGAGCGGGAGCGCGAGATGGTCCAGCCGGGAGGGCAACGCCATCGCTCCTCCAAAGAGTGAAGATCTGATACTTGATCTTGATGTCCGGTTGTAGGTCTAAGGTGCACTCCTGGTGGCGTAAGTAAATATGGATTAACCTTCCTTGGCAAGAGTGAGCACACTGGGAGTGCGGAGGTTCTGCGTGGAGCGTGTCGTTCACATCGCCGGCGTCGGGATGACGCCGTTCGCCAAACCGAGTGCCGGTCCCGCCTACAACGTGCTGGGCGAACAGGCCGCACGGGCCGCCCTGGCCGACGCCGGGCTCGGCTACGACCAGGTGCAGCAGGCGTACGCCGGATATGTCTACGGGGACTCGACCTGCGGCCAGGCGGCCCTGTACGGGCTGGGCCGGACGGGGATCCCGATCGTCAACGTCAACAACAACTGCGCCACCGGCTCCTCGGCGCTGTGGCTGGCCCGCCAGGCCGTCCAGAGCGGGGTGGTGGAGTGCGCGCTGGCCGTGGGATTCGAGCAGATGCGGCCCGGTGCCCTGGCGAGCGTCTGGGACGACCGCGCCGACCCTCTCGACCGGTTCGAGGCGGTGATGTCGCAGGTCCAAGAGGTCGACCCGCACGCGCCGGTGGCCGCGCAGTACTTCGGTGGAGCCGGCCAGGCCTACGCCGACGCCCACGGGACGGCGCCCGAGACGTTCGCCAAGATCTCGGTCAAGGCGCGGCGGCACGCCGCCGGAAACCCCCACGCGGTGTTCCGGGCGGCGCTCACCGAGGAGGAAGTACTGGCCTCCCCCCGCATCTGGGGTCCGTTGACCCGCCTGCAATGCTGCCCGCCCACGTGCGGGGCGGCCGCCGCCGTGGTCTGCAGCGCCGAGTTCGCGCGGCGGCACGGTCTGGACACCTCGGTCGCCGTCCGGGCCCAGGCGCTCACCACCGACACCGCGTCCACGTTCGACGCCAAGGACATGCTGAAGGTCGTCGGGTACGACATGAGCCGGGCAGCCGCGGAACGCGTCTACGCCGATGCCGGCGTCGGCCCCGAAGACCTGGACGTGGTGGAGCTGCACGACTGCTTCACCACCAACGAGCTGATCAGCTACGAGGCGCTCGGCCTGACCCCCGAGGGGACCGCCGAGAGGTTCGTTCTCGACGGGGACAACACCTACGGCGGGAAGGTCGTCACCAACCCCTCCGGCGGGCTGCTGTCCAAAGGGCACCCGCTCGGGGCCACCGGCCTGGCCCAGTGCGCCGAGCTGGTCTGGCAGCTGCGCGGCCAGGCCGACGCGCGGCAGGTCGAAGGCGCCCGGCTGGCACTGCAGCACAACATCGGACTCGGCGGCGCCGCCGTGGTCACCCTCTACGAGAGGACCGCCTGATGGCCGCCCCGTCGGCGATCGGCCTGTCCACCCCGCCATCGACGGTCGACGTCGAGCGCGGCCGGCTGCGCCTGTTCGCCAAGGCCATCGGAGAGACCGACCCCGTCTACACCGACCTCGACGCCGCTCTCAAGGCCGGCCACCGCGACCTGCCCGTCCCCCCGACCTTCCTGTTCTGCCTGGAGATGGACCGGCCGGACCCGTTCGCCTTCCTGACCGAGGCCGGGATCGATCTGGCGCACGTCCTGCACGGCGAGCAGAGCTTCACCTACCACGCGCTCTGCCACGCCGGCGACAGCCTGACCTTCGAGTCGCGCATCACCGACGACTACGAACGCAAGGGCGGCACGCTCCGCTTCCTCGTCCGCGAAACCCGCGTCACCCGGGGACGGGAGCCGATCGCCGACCTCGGCAACGTCATCGTCGTCCGGCAGCCGGAGGCCCGAGCATGACGACTCTCACCGAACTGCGCGAAGGCGACGAACTACCGCCCCTCCGGGTGCCGAGGATCAGCCGGACGACCCTGGCCCTGTACGCGGGTGCATCGGGAGACCACAACCCCGTCCACATCGACCTCGACGCCGCCCGCAATGCCGGGCTCGACGACGTCTTCGCCCAAGGCATGCTCTCCATGGCCTACCTGGGCCGGCTCCTGACCGGCTGGGTGCCCCAGGAGCGCATCCGCTCCTACAGCGTCCGCTTCACCGCCATCACCCCGCTGCACGCCGAGCCGGTCTGCACAGGCCAGGTCACCGCGATCGAGGACGGCGACGGAGAACGCCGAGCCCGCCTCGACCTCCAGGTCGCCCTGGGGGACGGCACCGTCACCCTGAGCGGCCAGGCCCTCATCGCACTGACATGACACCACCGGAAAGGACCCCCGTGGGAACACTCGACGGCAAGACCGCCCTCGTATCGGGCTCCGGCCGCGGCATCGGCCGCGCCATCGCCCTCAAACTCGCGAGCCACGGCGCCCGCGTCGTCATCAACGACCTCGACCCCGAACCGGCGGAGGAGACCTTGACGGCGATCAAGGCCGCGGGCGGCGAGGCGGTCGCCTGCCTGGGCAGCGTCACCGACGACGACTTCGCCGAACGGTTCGCGGCGACCGCCGTCGACACCTACGGCGGCGTCGACATCGTGATCAACAACGCCGGCTACACCT
>NZ_JBIQHY010000076.1:13871-33174 GCF_044508335.1 Actinomadura sp. | reverse complement strand
CCGGCGTGAACGGCCGGGCGGGGGACGGTGGCGTAGGGGGAGAGGGCGAACCAGGTCGGGAGGGAGCGGCGGAGAGGCTCGGGACCCTGGATCTGCAGGGCGCCGGAGCGCAGGGCGTCCTGCCAGGGTGTGTCGCCGCGCCAGATGGCGACCATGGTGCGGAGGTCGGCGGTAACGGTCACGGACGTCTCATAGCCGGGGTCGATGTCGCAGACGTCGGCGGCCTCCGGGGTGAGGACCAGCCACCAGTGGCGGTTGCGGGGCGGGACGTCCGGGAAGACGAAGAAGACCACGGTCCGGTCGTCGGGGACGGCGTCCAGAGCCGTGTTGCGGCGCATGTCCCAGAGGAGGAGCTTCGGGTCCAGGTCCCGGTCGCCCAGCTCACCGATCCAACGGAGGCCCCATACCGCCAGTGCGTCCACGACCGGGCGCAGCTCCTCGCCGGCGGGGGTCAGGACGTAGCGGTCCCCCTGCTTGTCCGCGATGCCCGCGCGCACCAGCTGGTTGAGGCGCTTGGACAGCAGCGTCGGGGACATGCGGGGGACGCCCCGGCGCAGCTCGTTGAAGCGTTCGCTGCCGGCGAGCAGCTCGCGGACGATCAGCATGGTCCAGCGCTCGTCGAGCAGCTCCATCGCCTTGGCGACGGGGCAGAACTGGTAGTACGAAGCCCCCATACCGCGCAGGCTAGGACGGTTCGGCCAGGGCGTCCAAGCCCGGTACAGATCCTGTACTAGGACCGCACCCTTCGGATTCCTAACGTTGAACCGACAACGGGAGGAGAATTGTCATGGGGGACACGGTGAAGGACGCCCACAGGGCGATGTGGGCTTCGGGGGACTATCCGTCGGTGGCGTCGGAGATCATCCCGGACATGGGCGCGGTGCTCGTCCGGGCGGCGGGGGTGCGGCCCGGCCAGCGGGTGCTGGACGTCGCCGCCGGGTCGGGCAACGCGGCCATCGCGGCGGCGCTCGAAGGGGCGGACGTCGTCGCGAGCGACCTCACGCCGGAACTGCTCCGGGCGGGGGAGAAGGAGGCGGTGCGGCGCGGCGCCGAGCTGGCCTGGCGGGAGGCCGACGTCGAGGCGCTGCCGTTCGGCGACGGGGAGTTCGACGCGGTGCTGTCGTGCGTCGGGATCATGTTCGCGCCGCACCACCGGGCGTCCGCGGACGAGGTGGTGCGGGTCTGCCGCGAAGGCGGGACGATCGGGCTGGCCAACTGGACCCCGGAGGGCTTCATCGGGCAGATGTTCGGCGTGATGAAGCCCTACGCGCCGCCGCCCCCGGAGGGCGCGCAGCCGCCGCCGCTGTGGGGGCGTCCCGAGCACGTCCAGGAGCTGTTCGGGGACCGCGTCACCGACGTGCGGGCCGAGCGGCGGACGGTGCGGGTCGACCGGTTCGGCAAGCCCGAGGAGTTCCGCGACTACTTCAAGACCCGGTACGGGCCGACCATCGCCGTCTACCGGCGCATCGCCGACGACCCGGAGAAGGTCGCGGCGCTCGACACCGCGCTGGTCGAACTGGCGCGAGGGCAGGACGTGGGGACGTCCGGCCTGGTCATGGAGTGGGAGTACCTGCTCCTCACCGCGCGCAAGCGCTGAACGGCGGAAGGCCCCCCGGCGCGCGCGCCGGGGGGCCTTCCGCGTGGCACCGGTCAGCCGGCGCTGCCCACGGTGACCTCCTGGTCGTCGGGGAGGGCGGCCCGGTAGGTCTCGATCTTGGCGTTGAGCTTGGCGAGGCTGCGGCTGTAGTCGCGGCTGGACAGCCAGAACTTGTAGATGATCACGAGCTCGAAGGCCAGCAGGCCGGCGGCGCTCGCCGCGACGACGGGGATGATGGCCCCGGGGACGATCGCGGCGGCGACCGGCGCGACGATGAACACGCCCATCTGGAACTCGATGCCGCTGATCAGGTGCGGGCGGATGCGGCCCGCCATCAGCACGTTGCGGATCCGGGCGTACCAGGGGAACTGCCGGTTGAAGCCCTGCTGGAGCGTCGCGATGGTCGGGTCGTCGCCGACGACGCGGTTCTCCAGGTCGGCCTCGGGGTCCTCCGCGAGGGCCTCGGCGGAGCGGAGGTCCTCGTCCTCGCCGGAGACCTCGCCGTTGGCGCGCTGGGCGGCGCGTTCGAGGGCGCGCGCCTCGGCGCGGGCCGCGTTCAGCTTCGTCCGCATCTGGGTGCGGACCTTGTAGATCTCCAGCGCGTCCATGTAGCGGAGCATGTCGAGGAACACGACGGCGACGGCCGTCCAGATGTAGGCGGCGTTGCCCGTGGCGGCGTACTGCCCCGCCATCAGGGCGATCGCGCAGGCCAGGACGCGGACGCGGTCGAAGATGTAGTCGAGCCAGGCGCCGAAGACCGAGCCGGTGCCCTTCAGGCGGGCGATCTTGCCGTCCATGCAGTCGAGCGTGAACGACAGGTGGTACAGCAGCGCGCCGGCGAGCAGCCACGGCCAGGACGCGACGGCGAAGCAGGCGCCCGCGGCGAGACCGAGGACCAGGGCTCCGACGGTGAGCTGGTTCGGGGTCACGCGCGTCCGGTTGGCCGTGAACTTCACCAGCCTGGACGCGAGCGGATCGACCAGCAGGACGGTCCACCAGGCGTCACGCGCCTTGTACGTCCGTTGCCGAACGTCGTCGAGCGTGAAGTTCGCCATGGAGTTCCCTTTCATCGTGAGGAGCGATCCGATGCTATCGGCTGTCCGGTTCCGGTCCCCGGCATTGTCGCGGATCCGTGACTGCGCCGAGGACATGGTGATCATTTCCATCGGTAGCCTGGCAGGGTGCGCGTCCGACTCATCGCTCATGCGCCGTTCGCGGGGGTTCTCGCGGCGGCGATCTGGATCAGGGTCATCGCGGTCCTGGGCTATCCGGCGCCGTTGTGGTTCGGCGACTCGAAGAGTTATCTCGAGGCCGCCCTCCAGTTGCGGCCGGGTGAGACGCGTCCGAGTGGATACCCGATTCTGCTCTGGCTGATCGAACCGTTCCACAGCTTCACCGTGCTGGTGTCGGTGCAGCACGCCATCGGCGTCCTCACGGGCGTCCTGGTCTACATCCTGGTGGTGCGCGCGGGCAGGGAGGCGTGGCCGCCGGACGAGCGCGGACGGTGGGCGTGGCGGATGTGGCTGCCCAACCTGCTGGCGGCGGCCGTGACGGTGCCGGTGCTGATGCCCGTCCACCAGATCTCCCTGGAGCACATGCTCATGTCGGACTCGCTGTTCACGTTCCTGCTGCTCGCGGCGGTCGCGGCGGCGCTGTGGCGGCGCCGCTCGACGTGGTGGCTCGGGGGGCTGGCCGGCGCGTTCGCGGCGTTCGCCGCGCTGACCAGGACGGCGGGGCTCGCGCTGATCGCGGTGATCGTCGTCGCGATGCTGCTGCGCCGCGCGGGCCGGTGGGCCTGCGTCGCGGCGGTGGTGATGTTCGCGCTGCCGATCGCCGGGTACATGTTCTGGTTCCGGTCCGAGTACGGCGAGTTCAAGCTGGCCAAGGCCAACTCGATCTGGCTGTACGGGCGCACCGCCGCGTTCGCCGACTGCGACGTCATCAAACCCCGCCCCGAGCTGCGGATCATGTGCCCGCACCTCACCGACCCGCGCATCTCGCCCGCGTTCGCGGTGATGTGGACGAAGGACTCCCCGTTCCGCGAGATCCCCGGCTGGGTGACGGGCGACGAGGCCGACCGGCTCGCGAGCGAGTTCGCGTGGGCGGCGATCCGCGAGCAGCCCGGCGACTACGCGGGCGTGGTCGTCCACGACACGTTCAAGGCGTTCGAGTGGGACCGGGAACCGTACCCGAACCCGTGGACGTCGCTGGAGTACGACTTCCCCGAGGGCGAGGAGTGGAGCGACAAGCAGGCGCTGCTCGCCGAGCAGTACGACCCGGACGGCGCCGAGACGAAGGTCGTCCGGCCCTGGGCCGACCAGATGCTCGCCTACCAAGACGAATTTGCCATGCCGGGCACGTTCCTTGGCGTCCTGCTGCTGGGCGGCCTGGCTGGAGCGTTCCCGTACGTCCGGTCGCGGGGCCGGTGGCGCCCGCTCGGCCCCGTCCGGCACTGGGGGACGGGCGCGCTCCTCCCCTGGGGGACGAGCCTCGCGCTGCTGGTGATCCCCGCCGCGACCGCCGACTTCGACTACCGCTACGTCGTGCCCGCCGTCCCGTTCGCCTGCCTGGCCCTCGGCCTGGCGCTGCTCCCGCCGCCGCGGAGCCCCCGCCCGGCCGCCGAGCCGGCCCCCGCCGAAGAGCGCGAGAAGGCCGAGGCCGGCCGCACCTAGCAGGGCCGAGCCCGGCCGCACCTAGCAAGGCCGAGCCCGGCGGCGCCCGGCCGGGGCGAGGCCCGCGGTCCCGTCCCTAGCGGCCGGAGTTTCGGCGCGGCGCGGTCCGCAGCTCGGTGAGCATCTTCTCCCACTGCCGGGCCACGACCGCGATGTCGAAGCGCTCCGCCGACGCGAAGGCGCGCTCGGCCATCGTCAGCCGCAGGTCCTCGTCGTCGATCAGCCTGATCAGCGCCTCGGCGAACGCGTCCGGGTCCTCCGGGGGGACGAGCAGCCCGTCGTGGCCGTCGGTGATGATCTCGCGGGGGCCCTGCGGGCAGTCGAAACCGACCACCGGCAGCCCGCACGCGAACGCCTCGATGATCGTCATGCCGAACGGCTCGGCCCGCGACGACATCGCGAGGACGGACGCCTTGGCGAACTCGCCCTCCATGTCGTCCGTCGGGTCCATCAGCAGGACGTTGTTGTAGAGCCCGAGCCGGGTGACCTGGCGGCGCAGCTGGTCGCGCCGGGAGCCGTCCCCGTAGATCCGCAGCTGCCACTCCGGGTGCTTCTCCACGACCTTCGCGAACGCGTGGATGAGCAGGTCGTAGCCCTTGATCCACACCATCCGGCCGGCCGCGACGACGACCTTGTTCTCCTGCCGGGAGCGCGGGTACAGCCGCGGCGGCAGCCCGTTCCCGATCGTGTAGACCGGGCACGACCCGTCCGGCAGCGCCGCCTCGTAGTCCGCGCCGTCGGCGGCGGTGAGGGTGGTCAGCGCGTCGAGCCGCGGGTACCACTCCCGGAACTCGGTGATCATCTCCGGCTCGTTGATGCCGAGCTGCAGGTGCTCCTGCCCGACGACCACCACCTTGCGGGGCGCCGTGCGCGCCGCGAGCAGGTTGAGCCCGGCCCGGGTGGTGACCAGCACGTCGGTGCGCGGGCGCCGCAGGAACCGGCTGATCCGGTCGTCGGTCCAGGCGCTGAACTTGTCGTAGCAGCGCTCCTGCTCGGGGACCAGCGCGGACGGCTCCGGCATCAGCCGCTCGGCCCGCGCGGTGTGCGGCCACGGGACCTTCGCCTCCGCCCGCAGGTCGACGAGGGAGCGCAGCCGGACCCGGTCCGACAGCGGCAGGACGGGGCGGTCCCGGTCCCGCAGGACGCTCACGATCTCGACGTCGTGCCGCCGGGACAGTTCGTCGGCGAGCGTGAACGTGCACCGGACGGTGCCGTCGATGGAGAACGCCTCCAGCAGCAGAAAGGTGATCTTCACTTGGCGTCGTCCTCGACGAGGCTGCACGCGATCGACAGCTGGTCACGGTCGGTGAAGTAGGGCCGCACGGTCATCTCCCGGCCTCCGTGCGCGGCGACCTGCCGCGGGTAGGACAGCTTGCCGCGCTTCCCGGGCGCGTCGTCCAGCCGGGTCGCGAGGCGGGCGTGCACGTCGCCGGCGTCGAGCCACAGGTCCCAGAGGGCGGGCTCGGCCGCGGCGAGCGCCTCGACGTCCAGGCGGCCGTCGAACCGGGTGCCGTCGAGCCGGACGCCGCCGCTCACCGCGGCGTCGCCGTCCCGCGCCGCCGCGACCAGCCGGGCGCTCTCCCCGGGCTGCGGGCCCGCGTACGCGAGCCGCCCGACGATCCTGATCTCGCCGTCGCGCGGGTGCACCGCCTCGACCTCGGCGTGCGGGGCGACCTTCCGGACGGTGAGCGCGACGCGCCCGTCCGCGGCCCGCACCACCCGCACGGCGCGCTCGCGGGGCACGTCGGCGTAGGCGCGCAGCCCGGCCAGCGAGAACCCCGGGTCGTCGGTCAGCAGCGGGCGCTCCGCGCCGTCCCCCTCGACGGCGAGGGTCCACTTGCCGGACGCCAGGTCGGCGGCGTCCAGCTCCACCGAGCGGCGGTCGCCGGTGATCGGCTCGGCCCGCGTCTCGCCGGACTTGCGGTGCCGCAGCACGATTCGGCGGCCGGCCGGCAGGGGGTCGGGCCACCGGATGCTCAGGCGGTCGTCGGACCCCACCCTGCAGTGGTTCGCTACCGCGTCCAATGTCCGCAGCCCTTCCCCAGGTCGCCGGTGCAGGCGCGTAGCCTACCAACGCGCCCGCGATGCCCGTTCGCCATCGGCATCGGCCGGTCAGCGCTCCGGGCCGAAGACCCGGTCGACGGTCCGGGCGGCGGCGTGGCCGTCGTCCAGCGGGCAGAAGCGGTCGACGAAGGCGTCGTAGCGCTCCTTGTGCCCGGCGACGGCGGCGTCGATGTCGCGGATCGCGTCGATCAGGTCGTCGGACGTCTCCACCAGCGGCCCCGGCGCCTCCGCCTCGAAGTCGAAGTAGAAGCCGCGGAGCCGGTCCCGGTAGTCGGCCAGGTCGTAGGTGAAGAACAGCATCGGGCGGCCCGTGTTGGCGTAGTCGAACATCACCGACGAGTAGTCGCTGATCATCATGTCGGAGATCAGGTACAGCTCGGTGATGTCCGGGTACAGCGACACGTCGCGGACGAAGCCCTCCGGGTCCTCCTGGACGCCGTCCACCACGTTGCTGTGCAGCCGGACCAGCAGCACGTGGTCGTCGCCGAGGGCGGCGCGGGCCCGGTCCAGGTCGAGGCGCATGTCGTGCTTGTACCGGCCGCGGCTGTAGTACTGGTCGTCGCGCCACGTCGGCGCGTACAGCACGACCCGCTTGCCCTCCGGGATGCCGAGCCGGGCCCGGACCGACCGTGCCACGACGTCCGCGTCCGGGCTGTGCAGCAGGTCGTTGCGCGGGTACCCGACCTCCAGCATCTCGCCCTTGAACGCGAACGCGCGGCGGAAGATCTCGGTGCTGAACGGGTTCGGGGACAGCAGGTGGCTCCACTCGGGGACGGCCGGCCCCTCCGGCTTCTTCTCCTTGCTCTGCAGCGCCGACTTCATCCCCGGCGCGTACGCGAAGTGGACCTCCTTCACGTCCCGGCCGATCTTCTTCAGCGGGGTGCCGTGCCAGGTCTGCAGGACGATCTGGTCGGGGTGCCGCTGGAACCAGTCGCCGAGCCGGTGGTTGGTGACGATGTAGCGGGACGTCGTCACCGCCTCCTGCCACTCCCTGCCGTTCAGCCGGACGGCCTGCAGCGTGTCCGGCAGCTCGACCTGCGCGTCGTTGACGACCCACAGCTGCTCCAGGTCGGTGCCGCGCCGCAGCAGCTCCTCGTGGATGGCCTTCGGGCTGTCGGAGTACTGCCGCCCGTTGAAGCAGGAGAACAGCACCGCGTCGCGCAGCCCCTCGCGGGCGACCGTGCGGCGCGCCTCCTCCCGGTACTTCGGGCCGGCGCTCTTCTCCTCGCTCGACACGTCCCCGGTGACGGCGACGACGAGCCGGCCGTCCTTGGTCTCCAGCTCGTAGCCGCGCCGCGCCACCTCGACCGGCCCCGGCAGGCCCTGCTGCGCGCCCTGGGTCAGCCGGACGGTCAGCGCCCGCTCGCCCGGCGGGCGGAACAGCACGTCCCAGCGGCCCGGCCGCAGCGGCAGGACGCCCGCGACGCCCGGCACGGCCGCCACCGGGACCTCGGCCCGCAGCCTGCCCGACCCGTCGGGGACGAGGTCGAACGCGTGCTGCTTGCGCCGCCCGCGGCTGCGCACCACGATCTGCCCGGACTCGTGCGCCGGGTGCGTCGCCGTCAGCGCCAGCGTCCCGTCGGGGCGCAGCTCGCAGCCGTCCACCGACAGGCGGATCGTCGACCGCCGCACCCGCACGTAACCGCCGTGCCCGCGGCCCGCGGTGACCTCGAGGGCGCCGAACGTGCGGCGCGCCTCCGCCACGCCCTCGGCGAGGACGAGCGGCCGGCCGTCCGCGGACAGCGTCCAGTCGCGGGTGTCGTCGATCGACTCGGGGTCGATGTCCATGTCGAGCGCGGCCGGGTCGACCCGCGCCGTCCACCCGCTCCCCGCGTCCCCGGAGGCGGCCCCGGCCGCCACCGGGACGGGGACGCGCGAGTCGCCGAGCGTCAGCACCAGCTCGGCGGGCGGCCCGCCGGCCGACTCGCCCTCGATGAGCAGCGCGTCATCGTCCCAGCGCAGCGCGGTCGCCCGCTCTTTGACGCGTTCCACCTGGACGACGAAGTGCCCGTCCACGACCTTCGGGACGACGCGCACGTCGTCGGCCACGTACCGGTAGGGCGGGTGCGCGCCCGTCCCGGACCCGCCGCCGCGCACCGGGCCCTGCCGGAACACGCCCGCGTTCAGCACCGCGGCGTGCACCTCCCAGGTGCCCTCGGCCCAGCCGCCGCGCTCCTTCAGCTTCGCGGCGTCGACGGAGAACTCGAACCCGGTCCAGCCGCCGGACGACTTGCCGGGCTTCGGCGTCTGCCGCGCCTTCATGACGATCCTGCGGCGGCCGTTGCGCAGCGTCACCGTCTTGATCGACGTCCAGCGGCGGCGCGAGCTGACCGAGTTGATGTAGGCCTCGCCGGTGACGACGAGCCGGTCGCCGTCCCAGCGCACCGCGTGCACCCGGCCGCGCATCTTGACCTCGTCGCGCGCCCGGTACACCTCGCGCGGGACGTCGAGCTTGGCGTCCTTCCAGTACGGGTAGACGACGTAGCGGCGCACCGGGTCGCGGACGATCGACGGCGACGACTTGCCGCGCTCGTACCGGACGACCTTCACCAGCTCCATCGTGTGGCCCGCCTGCGCGAGATGCCACTTCAGCCGGGTCAGCGCCGGGGCCTCGGCGAACACCTTCGGCGACACGCCCTTGGCGTACGCCGCGGCCTGCGCGACGACCTGCTCCCGCTCGTCGCCGGACAGGTCGGGCATGGCGTCCAGGAACGTCTTCAGCTCGGTCGTGACGAGGGCGAGCTGGAACCGCCGCAGCTCCTTGGCGTCGCCGCGCTCGGCGACCCAGGTCGTCGCGAGGGTCGCCGCGCCGAAGCCGTCCGCGATCTCCTGCGGCTCGGTCGTCGGCGCGTAGCGCCGCGTGCGGCGGTGCAGGACGACGTCCGGCACCACGTCCACGGACTTCGCCAGGTGCAGGACCCGCATCATCACCGGCAGGTCGTCGTAGCGGCCGAGGTCGGGGAACTCCAGCCCGTGCGCGTCCCAGAAGGACCGGCGCAGCAGCGTCCCGGAGATCTTGCGGTTGGCCAGCAGCTCCGGGCAGCGGCGCAGGTCGGTGCCCGTCGCCGGGGGCGCGTTGTCGCCGCGCGCCTTCCACTGCGACACCTGGCCCGTCCACTTGCGGGCCGCGTCGGGCCCCTTCGCCAGCTCCGACCCGGACGCCTCTAGCGCGGTGAGGAGCGAGGCGACGGCGTCCGGCGGCATCGGGTCGCCGTTGTCGGCGAACAGCAGGAACTCGCCGGCGCTCTCGGCCACGCCCAGGTTGCGGGCGGCGCCGCGGCTGGGCGCGCCCTGCCGGATCAGCCGGAACCGGTCGTCGGGCAGCGCGGCCCGCGCGGCGGTGCCGGTGCCGTCGTCCACGACCAGGACCTCCAGGTCCCGGCAGGTCTGGGCCGCGATCGACTCCAGGGCGTCGCCGAGGTGCTCCCCGGCTCCGTGGGTGAGCACGATGACGCTGATGCGGGCGGACAAGCGACCCACTCCTTCGAACACTTCGGCCGGCCGGGCGGCGGCGCCGGGCCGGTGGCGGCGGGCTTGCGCGGCGGGCGGGCCCGGGAGCGCAACGGGGGCGTGCGCCGGATGCTACTGCGCCGCGGCCCTCGCCGTGGGGCTCTGCGGCGGATTCTCGATCTTCTCGCCGAGGAAGACCCGGCGGACGGCCCGCTCGGACGCGTGGCCGTCGTCCCACGGGCAGAACCGCGCCTGGAACGCCTCCAGGTTCTTCGACGCCGCGTCGCCCCACGGCGCCCGCGACACGAACGCGTCGACGAGCTCGGACTCGGTGTAGGCGACGACGCCGGGCGGGAACTCGGTGAGGTCGAAGTTCACGCCGCGGGTGAGCCGGTAGGTCTCCCAGTCGTTCGCGTAGATCACGATCGGCTTGCCCAGGTTGGCGTAGTCGAACATGATCGACGAGTAGTCGGTCAGCAGCGCGTCCGAGGCGATCATGAGGTCCTCGACGGACGGGTGCTTGGACACGTCGATCACCTGGTCCTCGGGCCAGCCCAGGTCGGCCGCCATGTCCTTGAGCTTGTAGTAGTAGTGGGCGCGCAGCAGGAGGATGTGGTCCTCGCCGAGCTGCTCGACGACCCGGCCGATGTCGAACATCGGCGTGTACCGGCGCTGGTAGTCGCGGTGCGTCGGCGCGTACAGGACCGCCGTCCTGCCCTCGGGGATCTCCAGTTCGGCGCGCAGCCGCGCCTGCTCCTCCGGGGTCGCGCGCACCAGGCGGTCGTTGCGCGGGTAGCCGATCTCCAGCATCTCGTAGTGGCACGGGAAGCCGCGCTCCCACGCCTCGCTGGTCAGCGGGTTCGCGGAGATGAGGAAGTCCCAGCGGTCGGACCGCTCGATGAGGGCCTTGAAGTCCATGTCGCCGGCGCCGACCGGGTACTCCATCTGGTCGAGGCCCATCTTCTTCAGCGGCGTGCCGTGCTGGGTCTCCAGGTGCACCTGCCCCGGCCGCTTGACCAGGTGGTCGGGGAAGTTGACGTTGTTGACGAAGTACTTCGCGGCGGCGATCGTCCGGTAGTACTCGGCGGACCCGGCCACCACGTAGTCGACGCCCTCCGGCATGGTCTTGCGGGCGCTCGGCTTCACCACCCACACGCAGCGGATGTGCGGGGCCAGCTCGCGGACCTTCTCGTAGATCGCGGCCGGGTTGCAGGCGTACCCGCGGTACCAGTAGGCGGCGAAGACGGCGAGGTCCTCCTCGATCGGCATGTGCCGCCGCATCTGGTAGTAGCGCTCCTTGGCGAGCTCCTTGGAGCGCAGGACGCCCTGCCGCTGCAGCTTGCGGACCTTGCGCCCGCGCTTCCTGGCCTTGGACGCGAACGTCGGGGAGTTGAGGCGCTCCCACGCCTTGAAGTCGCCGCGCTCGATCGCCCGGTGCTTCTCGGCGAGGCCCGGCTCGTCGTCCGGCGGGACGTGCCCGGCGGGTTTGTACCGGTTGTAGGTCTTGGTCATCTCGGCGAAGAAGCGCGGCTTCTCCGACGGGTACACGCGGTCGGCGCGCTCGATGATGACCAGCAGGTGCCAGATCGTCCGGTTGAACATCAGCGGGCGGAGCGGGTCCATGGACGGGCCCAGCCGGTCCATGAACGCGAAGATCCGGTCGTACTGGTCGAACACGTCGAAGTGCTTGGCGCTCGCCGTCTTGGTGATCGCGCCGCGGCGGCGCTGCCGGTAGACGTAGCAGACCCGGTCGAGGAAGCTGACCCGCTCGGCGGCCATGAGGACCGGGTAGGTGATGCTGACGTCCTCGTAGTAGCCGCTGTTGAAGCGCAGCCCGTGCTCGATCATGAACTCGCGGCGGATCGCCCGGTTCCAGATCGAGGTGAACATCTCCAGCAGGCTCGGCCGCTCGTTGATGGTGAAGACGTCCGGCGCGGGCGGCTCGCGGAACAGGTGGTTGATGATGCTGCGCTTGACCCGCCCGTTCCAGTAGGCGCGCGCGTAGTCGAACATCAGCACGTCCGGCCGCGTCTCGTCCAGCCGGTCCATGACGGCCCGGACGGCGCCGTCGGTCGCGTAGTCGTCGCTGTCGAAGAACCAGACGTAGTCGCCGGTCGCCATGTCGAAGCCGACGTTCCGCGCGTGCCCCAGGCCCACGTTCTCGGTGAGGTGCCGCACCTTGACCCGCGGGTCGCGCGCGGCGAACTCGTCGAGGATCTCACCGCAGCCGTCCGGCGAGGCGTCGTCGACCGCGATGACCTCCAGGTTCGGCAGGTCCGGGTCGAGGATCGAGTCCAGGCACTGCCGGATGTACCCCTGCACTCTGTGCACGGGAACGATGATGCTCAAAGAGATGCCGTGATCAGTGCTCAACGCGTAGGCCAATCAGCTACTCGGTGAATTTGGACTATACCCGCAGATCGTAGGTAGATCTTATGTCCCGCCATGCGACGGCTTGAGCAGCCACCGCCCCTTGGGCTCGACGGCCCAGTGGGTGAGGCGCTGGACGGGCACGGTGGCGAGCAGGAGCCCGAGCGCGAGGCCGCCCGCGGTCACGAGGACGAGGCCGAGCGGCGTCTGGAAGAAGTGGCCGTCGAGGACGCCGCCGTAGTCGAGCGTCTTCACCACGAGGCCGTGCAGGAGGTAGACGTACATCGTCCGGGTGCCGAGCGTGGTGTACCAGGCGCGTCCGCGCGGGACGGCGGCGAGGAACGCGATGCCGAGGACGGTGGCGATCCCCAGCGCGAGCAGGCGGTACGCCATGCCCTCCAGGGCGCCGAAGCCCATGTGCTCGTAGCCGCGGTTCCACAGCAGGACGCCGCGCTCGACCTTCGGCACGACGCCGCCGAGCTGCCACACATAGGCGACCGGCAGCGCCGCGAGCAGCACGGCGGCGCCCGCCCAGCGCGTCCAGCGGGGGCGGCGCAGCGCCTCGACGCGGTCCCGCCCGATGGTGAGGCCGAGGACGAAGAACGGCAGCAGCCCGGCGGCCCGGCACAGCGTCGAGTCGGAGTTGAAGCTCCAGCTGCCGGCGACCAGGCACAGCGCCACCGACACCGCGACCGGGTGCCGCAGGTGCCCCCACAGCGGGGCGCTCAGCCGCCAGAGCACGAGCGCGACGAGGAACCACATCAGGAACTGCGGGCGGAAAAGCTCGTGCAGGCGGAACTCGTTGCCCCTGATGACCACAAGCTGCAGCCGGTAAAGGACATCGAAAATTACATAAGGGACGATCAGCGTCGGGAAAATGACCCGGAATTTCTCCGTGTTCTTCATGAACCCGCGCGAGAAGTAGCCGGAGACGAACACGAAGACCGGCATGTGGAAGCCGTAGACGAGCGAGTAGGCCGCGTTCACCGCGTGGCTGTCGTTGCGGAACACCTCCCAGCAGTGCCCCAGCACGACCAGCATGATCAAGAAGAACTTGACGTTGTCGAAGTACGCGTCGCGCTGCTTGGGCGCGGGCCGCTCGCCGGCCGGCCGGTCGCCGGAGTGCCGCGGGGCCGGCACCGGCGGCGCGGCCGGGACCGCCGCGCCCGGCGGCACCGGATCCGGGACGGTGACGGACGCGGGCCGGCGCGCGGGGGGATGGATGTCGGTCATGTCTCCGATGGCTTCGTCTAGCGTGATCCGCTCGGCCGCCGCAGCGGGGTGAACACCCAGGTCATCTTGGGCTCCAGCGCCCAGCTCATGGACCGGACGACGGGCTTGGAGCACAGGAACGTCCCGACCACGAGCGCGCCGCAGATCACGATGACGACGCCGGGCGGGGTGTGCATCCAGTCCGCGCCCCACCAGCCGGTGAAGTTCAGCAGCCGGGTGACGAACCCGTGCAGCAGGTAGGCGTAGAGCGTGTACGCGCCGAGCTGGGTGAACCAGTGGCGGCGGCGCGGGATCAGGCTCAGGAACGCGGCGACGAACACGGTCGCGCAGGCGAACATGCCGAGCCGCATCAGGGTGCCGGTGAAGTTGTCGACGCCGAGCTGGAAGTTCGCGTGCTTCCAGTAGATCCAGTTCCGCGACATGTGGTTCATGACGAGGTAGGACCCGGCGAGGCCGGCGGCGAGCACCAGCGCCCCGATCGGCCGCGCGATCGGCTTCTTCAGCAGCTCGAAGTGCTCCGGCCGCAGCGAGAGGCCGAGGACGTAGAACGGCAGCAGCCCGAAGACGCGGTGGATGTCGAACGTCCCGCCGAGGTTGCTCATGTACGACAGCAGGGCGAACGCGACCGCGACCGCGAGCGGCCAGCGGATCTGCTGCCAGACCGGGGTGGACAGCCGCCACATGAACAGCGCGATCAGGAACCACGTCAGGTAGTACGGGTTGAGCAGGCTGATCTCCAGCTCGTTGCGCCCGGCCAGCCAGTCGTACAGCGAGTAGGCGACCTCGAACACCACGTACGGGACGCCGACGTTGGTGATGAGCTTGCGGGCCTTGCCGCCCGCGAACGTCCAGTTCCGGGAGAAGTAGCCGGTGATCACGATGAACAGCGGCATGTGGAACATGTAGATGAAGATGTACAGGCCCTTGGCCATCGGGACGTTCAGCAGGTTGGCCAGGGAGTGGCCCGCCACCACCAGCAGGATCGCGAAGTACTTCGCGTTGTCGAAGAACGGGTCGCGCTGCCTGCGGGGCCGGGCCGCCTGCGCGGGCGCGGCGACCGCGGCGCCGGAGGTTCCGGGGGCCGCGGCGGGCCCGGGCTGCGCGGGGGGCGGAGCGGTGTCGGCTCCCGAGGGGCTGGTGGTGTACGTCATGGGGATGCCCGGTCAGGTCTCCTTGCAGATGTCGTCGCTGGCCCGGACCTCACCCTGCTGCTTCGGGATACCGGCGCCGGCGCTCTTCAGGTTCGTCCAGTTCTTTCCGACGACGAGGTCGACGACGCCCGGCCTCGCGCCCTTGCCGCGCGCAGCGGGCTGCGGCTTGCTCGGGATGAGCGCGGCGAGCGTCGCGGCCTGCTGGTCGGCGCCGGAACCGTACAGCACCTTGGTGGCCGCCGTGGTGGACGGCGCGTTGCCGCCCACCGTCACCTGGAAGCCCTGCGACTCCAGGTCGTCGGCGACGCGCCTGGCCTGCCCGGTGATGCCGCTGCCGTTGTAGACCCGCACCCGCACCTGGCTCGGCGGGATCTTCGGGCCGCGGGCCGCCGGCTCCTTGGGGACGGTCGTGTCGTTGCGGACGGCCGCGAAGAACGGCTGCGCGGCGTCGCTGAGCACCACCCGGTTCGGGTCGGCCGGGTCGGGCCCGGACGGGACGGTCACGAACCGCAGCTTGCCGGAGGTCATGCCCTGCATCTCCTGGGCGATGTCCATCATGACCTGCGGCGTCAGCTCCTTGTCGGTGGTGAGCGACTTGGTGGTCGCGTTCATCAGCGAGTAGAGCTTCTTGGGGTTGCTCAGCACGCCCGCGCTCATCGCCTTGTTGGCGAGGGCGCCCATGAACTTCTGCTGCCGCTTGATGCGGGAGGTGTCGGAGCCGTCGCCGAGGCCGTACCGGGTGCGCACGTAGGCGAGCGCCGTCTCGCCCGAGATCACGTGCTTGCCCTTGCTCAGCCGGAGCCCGGAATGCCTGTCGTTCACCGGCTTCGACAGGCACACCGGGACGCCGCCGACCGCCTTCGTGATGTTCTTGAAGCCGGTGAAGTCGACCTGCATGAAGTGGTCGATGCGGATGTGGGTGAGGTGCTCGATCGTCAGGATGACGCAGGCCGCGCCGCCGTTGGTGAACGATGAGTTGATCATGGCGCTGGACTGCGCCGGGACCGTCTCGCCCTTGCGGTTCTTGCAGGCCGGGATCGGGATCACCAGGTCGCGGGGGAAGCTGATCCCCAGCGCCTGGCCGCCCCCGGGCGACAGGTGCAGCAGGATCATCGTGTCCGAGCGGGGTGCCACGTTGCGGTACGAGCGCCCGTACTTGACGTTGGCTCCGGCGCGGCTGTCCGACCCGATCAGCAGGATGTTCATCGCGTTGTTCAGCTTCTTCGGCCGGTTGGGGCCCAGCTGCGCGTTGACGTCCTCGTGCGAGATGTTCCCGAACGCCTTGCGGTACAGGCCGTAGGCGGTCAGGGAGCCGGCCACCATGACCGCCGACAGCCCGATGCACACCCAGCCGAGGATGCGCCAGCCGCGCCGCGGCGCCGGCTGCGGGTCGGCGTCGTCGACGTACTCCATGTACATCGGGTTGCTGTTCATCGGCTCCGTGGTCCAGGTTCTCAGCGGTTCATGGTGGTGCGGGGGTCATCCCTCCCGCAGCGGATCGCCCGCTTTCAGGGGTCGGGTAACGGGACTGGGGCAAGGAGAGCGTAGGTCAGGGGAGCCGGTACAGGGACCCGGATGCGTCATTCGGTCCCGGCAGACCGGCAACCACCGTCACATGCTCCACTGCCAGACGTCGATCTTGGGCGGCTTTGTCGAAGTTTCGTTGGATTATGACGGAAGCACCCGAGGCTAGTGGTGCCAGCAGTGCGATCAGTACCCCGTCCAGTGTGGTGAAGGGCATGTCAACCAGGAGCCGGTCGCGTGCGTCCAGCTCCCATTTCTCGACGGCCTCGCGGGCGGCCGCCACCAGTTCGCCCCCGGTGAATGTGGCGTTTGTCACACTCAGCGCGGGCGTCTCCGGCGTCACTTCCGCCCCCGGCGCGAACCGGTCGCCGTAGCCGCGGACCTCGTCGGCGTAGTCGGTCACGCCGGGCGGGCAGTCGGCGAGCGGGGCGCCGAGCGCGTGCAGCGACAGGCCGACGATCTCCTCGGCGTCCGCGTCGTCGACCACGTCGTCCAGCACCTCCCGAGCGGCGGCCAGGATGTATGGGGCGTCCCCGGTGGCCGCCCCCTCTTCCGGGTACGGCCGGGGCGCCCCGGCCGGTTCGCCGGCCCGCACCTTCACCTCCGCCGGATCGACCGGTTCGGCGACGATGCCCGCGGACCAGCAGGCCATCAGCCACACCGCCGTCTGCCAGTGCGGCGGCAGGACGAGCACCGCCCGCGTCCCCGGCTCCGCGCCGAGGCCGTCCACCAGGAAGTTCGCCGTCTTGGCGACCCAGTTGTCGAACGTGCGGGCGGACAGCTCGACGCGCTCCCCGGTCGCGTCGTCGTAGAAGGTGACCAGCGGGTTGGACGGGTCGTCCGCCACCCGCCGCCGCAGCAGGTCGGCGGGCACGGCCGCGCCCCGGTCGTGTGCGCTCATGGGCAGAGCGTATGCCCGCATGATCGTCCGGGAGCCACCACCCGCCCGGTGCCGCTACGCTCCGCACGGGTGGATGACCACCCCATGAACCATTTGCCGGCGGACGAACGCCGCACGAACACGCACGGGGCGGGACGATGAACGCTGGTCGGCTGCTCGTCCGCGTCACCGTCGCCCCGGCGCTGCTCGTGCTCGCGTGGCTGGCGGTCGCGCTGCCGCTGCTGATGGCGGGCGTGTTCCGCCCGGCCCCGGCGATCGCGCTGTTCGCGCCGGTCGCGGCCGTGGTCCTGTGGTTCGGGCTGCGGTACCGGCCGCGCGGCCTGCCGGAGGCGGCGCGGGGGAGCCTGAGCGGCCGCGGCGCCGACGCGGTGCCGTGGTGGACGACCGGGAGCGTCCTCGCGATCACGGTCGCGTTCCTGGTGCTCCAGGTGGTCATGGTCTCGGAGCAGATCGTCGTCCGCCGCGACCCGGCGTCCTATGTCCAGTTCGCCACCTGGCTGGCCGAGCACGGATCGCTGCCCATCCCGCGCTCGGCCGGCGCGTTCGGCGGTCCGGACGCCGCCCTCCGCTTCGAGAGCCCCGCCTTCTACGAGGACGGCGGCGCGATCGTCCCGCAGTTCATGGCGGGGATGCCGCTGGTCCTCGCGCTCGGCGGCTGGCTCGGCGGCACGCACGGCATCCTGCTCATGGCGCCGCTGCTCGGCGCGTGCGGCGTGCTCGCGTTCGCCGGGCTCGTCGCGCGGCTCGTCGGGCCGCGCTGGGCGCCCGCCGGGGCGCTGCTGCTGGCGCTGACGCTGCCGATGCTCTACGTCTCGCGCAGCACCTTCAGCGAGCTGCCCGCGATCGTGCTGCTGCTGGGCGGGCTGTCCCTGCTGGACGACGTCCGCAGGGAGAAGGGGCGCGACGCCGCCGCGAAGGCGTTCCTCGCGGGCCTCGCGCTCGGGCTCATCGTGCTCGTCCGCATCGACGGGCTGCGCGACGTCCTGCCCGTGCTCGCCTTCGCCGGCCTGCTGGTCGGGCTCCGGCGGCGCACCGGGTACTGGCTCGCCGGCGGCCTGCTGCTGGGCGCGGGCGCCGGGCTGGTCGAGGGCTTCACCATGTCCCGGCCCTACCTGCGGTACCTCGACTCGTCGCTCAAGCCGCTGCTGGCCATCAGCGCGGCCGTGCCGGCCGCCACGGTCGCCCTGACCGTCCTCCTGCGCCTGGACCGGACGGGGACGCGGCTGCGGAGGCTGGGCTCGGCGGCCGCGCGCGGCCCGCTGCCGGGCATCGCCGCCGGCCTGACCGTGCTGGTGATGGCCGGCTTCGCCGCCCGGCCGCTGGTGCAGACCGTCCGCCGGGTACCGGCGACGAGGGACGACGAGCTGAACGTCCGGTTCATCGAGATGGTGCAGCGCATCCAGCACCTCCCGGTGGACGGCACCCGGCAGTACTCGGAGCTGTCCCTCTACTGGGTCGCCTGGTACATCGGCGTCCCCGCGCTGCTGTTCGCGACGCTGGGCGCGGCGCTGCTGGTGCGGCGGCTGCTGAGCGGGCGGTCGCCGGAGTGGCTGCCGCCCTACGCGATGATCGCCTGGACGACGACGCAGGTGCTGATCCGGCCGGGCATCACGCCCGACCACCCGTGGGCGTCCCGGCGGCTGATCGGCCTCGTCATCCCCGGCCTGCTGCTGTTCACCGTGTTCGCGTCGGCGTGGACGGTGCGGCGCGTCCGCCGGCTCGGGTACGGGACGAAGCCGGTGAACTGCGGCGCCGTCGCCGGTGTCGCGCTGATGCTCGTGCCGGTCGTGCTGACGTCCGGCGGGTTCCTGGTGACCCGGACCGAGCAGCACGAGGTGGGCGCCGTGCGGGGGATGTGCGGCGCGCTGCGCCCGCGCAGCTCGGTCGTGGTGGTCGAGCAGTCGACGGCCGACCGGTTCCTGGAGGTCGTGCGCGGGATGTGCGGGGTGCCCGCCGCGCGGGTGCGGGGCGGCGCCGCGCCCGCCGACGTGGCGCGCGTCATCGCCGGCGTGCGGCGGGCCGGGCGGCAGCCGGTGATCATGGCGGCGAAACCGGGGCAGGTCGCGCCGTACGGGACGCCGGAGCGGGTCCTGCACGTGCGGACCCGGCAGGACGGGCGCACCCTCAGCAGGCCGCCGGGCGGGACATGGGGCCTGGTCATGGACGTGTGGATCGCCCGCCCGTCCGCCCCGTGACCGCGCCCCCGCGCGTGCTCTCGCGCGTCCTCGCGTGCGACGAGGCTGCTGAGGTGGGGCCGGGCGAGTATCCTCGCGCTGCGTGAGCACCCAGTCTGCCGAGCCGACGTCCGACACCGCGCCCGCCGAGCACGCCGCGCCCGCCG
>NZ_JBIQHY010000076.1:0-13771 GCF_044508335.1 Actinomadura sp. | reverse complement strand
GCCGAGCCCGCCGCGGAGCCGCCCGTCCACGTGACGATCGTCCTGCCCTGCTACAACGAGCAGGACCACGTGATCGACGAGGTCGAGCGCATCTGCAAGGCGATGGACAACAGCGGCAAGACCTACGAGCTGCTCGCCGTCGACGACTGCTCCACCGACGACACGCTCGCGCGGCTGCGCGAGGCCGAGCCGCGCTTCCCGCACATGCGGGTGATGGCCTTCCAGCACAACAGCGGGTCCGGGACCGTCCGGCGCATCGGCTCGCAGCAGGCCCGCGGCGACATCGTCGTGTGGACGGACGCCGACATGTCCTACCCGAACGAGCGGATCCCCGAGCTCGTGGACGCGCTCGACGACGACCCGTCCATCGACCAGGTCGTCGGTGCGCGCACCAGCGAGGAGGGGACGCACAAGGTGCTGCGCGTCCCCGCGAAGTGGTTCATCCGCAAGGTCGCCGAGCGGCTCACCAACTCCAAGATCCCCGACCTGAACTCGGGGCTGCGCGCGTTCCGCCGCGAGGTGTCGCTGCCGTACCTGCGGCTGCTGCCGCCCGGGTTCTCCTGCGTCACGACGATCACGATCGCGTTCCTGTCGAACCAGCACCCCGTCCGGTACATGCCGATCGACTACGCCAAGCGGGCCGGCAAGTCCAAGTTCCACTTCACCAAGGACGCCTACCGCTACATCCTGCAGGTGCTGCGGATGGTCATGTACTTCAACCCGCTCAAGGTGCTGATGCCGCCCGCGCTGTGGCTGATCGTGATCGGACTGGCCAAGGGCGTGTTCGACATGGTGGTGCACTTCGGCTACTTCGCCAACAACACCATCATGATCTTCGTGACGGGGTTGATCATCGCGTCGCTGGCGCTGCTCGCCGACCTGATCGTCCGATCGCGCGGCGACGTCTAGCGGTGGCGGCCGGGGGCATGCGCATCGCGATCGTCGGGCCGGCGTTCCCGTACAAGGGCGGCGGCGCCCGGCACACGACCGAGCTGGCGCACCGGCTGGCCGCCGCCGGGCACGAGGTCGTCATCGAGTCGTGGCGCGCCCAGTACCCGTCGTCCCTGTATCCGGGGCAGC
Source organism: Actinomadura sp. (assembly GCF_044508335.1). NCBI lineage: Bacteria > Bacillati > Actinomycetota > Actinomycetes > Streptosporangiales > Thermomonosporaceae > Actinomadura > Actinomadura sp. The sequence continues at coordinate 12,691 of NZ_JBIQHY010000076.1, read as the reverse complement.
AGACCATCGCCGAGCCGGAGGGCGAGCCGTTCCCCGGCACCCGGCGCCGGCTCGACTGGCGGCGTCCGGACGGCTGGTGGCGCACCGGCCGCGCGCTGCGCTCCCGCGACCTGGTGGTCCTGGTGGTGCTCAGCACCGTCCAGGTGCCGTCCTACCTGGGGATACTGGCCGGCGTCCGGCGCGGTGCGCGGGTGGTGGCGCTGTGCCACAACGTCCTGCCGCACGAGCGCAAGCCGTACGACGAGCCGCTGATGAAGCGGCTGCTGCGGAAGGTGGACGGCGTCCTCGTCCACACCGAGGCGCAGGCCGAGGCGGCGCGCGGCCTCACCGGGCGTCCGGTGCGGGTCGCGGAGATGGCCGCGCATCTGCCCGCCACCGGGGGCGGGGACGTTCCGGCGGGCGACGAGAAGGTGCGCCGGCGGCTGCTGTTCTTCGGGATCGTCCGCCCGTACAAGGGCCTGGACGTCCTCCTGCGCGCTCTGGCGGAAGGCCCGGACGACGTGGCGCTGACCGTCGCGGGCGAGTTCTGGGGCGGGCTGGACGAGACGCGGGAGCTGATCAGGTCGCTCGACCTGGCGTCGCGGGTGGAGCTGCGGCCCGGCTACGTCCCGGCCGCCGATGTTCCGGGGCTGTTCGCCGCCGCCGACGCGCTGGTCCTGCCGTACCGGACGGCGACCGCGTCGCAGAACGTGTGGATGGCCTACGAGCACGGGCTGCCGGTGATCGCCACCGACGTCGGCGGGTTCGCGGACCAGATCCGCGACGGCGTCGACGGCCTGGTCTGCCGGCCGGACGACGTCGCGTCCCTGGCGGCGGCGCTGCGGCGCTTCTACGAGCCGGGGACGCCGGAGCGCCTCCGCTCCGGCGTCCGCCCGGTCGACCACGGCCCGGTGTGGGCCGCCTACATCGACGCGCTCACAGGTGCGGTTCGAGGACCTTCATGAGGGCGCGCTTCGGCTTGGCGCCGACGATCTGCTCGACGACCTCGCCGTTCTTGAGGAGCAGCAGGGTCGGCAGGCCCATCACGCCGTACTTGTTCGGCGTCTCCGGGTTCGCGTCGTAGTCCATCTTCGCGATCCGGATCTTGCCGTCCTGCTCCTCGGCGATCTGCTCCAGGATCGGCGCGATCATGCGGCACGGCCCGCACCAGTCGGCCCAGAAGTCGACCAGTACCGGGGTGTCGCTGTTGAGGACCTCGTCCGCGAACGTCGCGTCGGTCACGGTGATCGGGGCCGTCACGGTCCCTCCTTCGTAGGCTGTGTTCCCGTCACAAGCTCTTTGGGGGGCGGTTCATTCCCGGCGCCGGGCACGGTGCGCCCGAGCAGGAACGCCACCCCCGCGTTGATGAGGTCGGCGAGCGTCAGCAGCACCCGCGACGCGATCGCGACCACGACCGGCGCGCCCGCCGGCAGCACCGGTGTCAGCACCACCGTCAGCGCGGCCTCCCGCGCCCCGATGCCGCCCGGCGCGATGAACACCAGGAAGCCGGCGACGAACGCCAGCGCGTAGGCGCCGGTCGCGAGGAACGGCAGCCCCGTCCCGTCGCCGCCGACGGCCGTGCAGAGCAGCCAGGTGTGCACGCCGAACAGGAGCCAGCCGAGGACCGTCCAGCCGACGGCGCGCAGCGTGACGCCGAGGCTCACCGGGTGCTCCAGCGGCGGCCGCCGGATCAGCCGCAGCATCGTGCCGAGCGCCCAGGTCACGATCTTCGGGTGCAGCAGCGCGAGCAGCACCGGCGCGAGCAGGAACAGCCACCAGTACTCGTTCCGCGCGGCCTCGGACGTCAGCGGCAGCGTCACCGCCGCGACCGCCAGCCCGCACGCCGTGGACGTCGCGACCGCCAGCATCGTCGAGCCGAAGCTGCGCTCCGGCGGCACCCTGTGCTCGCGGGTCATCTCGATCTGCGTGACCAGCGCCCACACCTTGCCCGGCACGTACTTGCCGAGCTGGGAGATCCCGGAGATCCGGAAGATGGCCCGCACCGGCAGCGGCGACCCGAGGCCGGCGAGGAACTCGCGCCACCCCAGCATCCAGACGAAGAGGCCCGCGAGCCCGGCCGCCAGCGCCCCGGCGAGCGCCGCCCAGGACATCTGCTCGAACGCCCGCACCGTCGCGTCCCACTGGGACGCCACGCTGTAGCCGCAGAACGCGAGCGCGAGCAGCACCAGGAGCACGCGCAGCGCCCGCACGGCGACGACCTTCATCCTCACCCGCCCAGCCTAGGCGAACGCGACCTCCCACCCGCCCGCTCGCCCTAGAGTTGGGGACACGATGAAGATTTCGGATGTGGTCGCCTTCATGGGCCACCAGGTGCACGTGTGCCGGTACCGCGAGGCGGGGACGCTGCTCGCCTGGATGGGCCGCGACCTGCGCGGCAGGCGGGTCCTCGACGTCGCGGGCGGCGACGGCTACTGGGCCGGGCAGGCGCGCAGGCGCGGCGCCGACGCCGTCTCGATCGACCTCGCCCGCGGCAAGATGGTCTACGGCCGGACGCTCGCGAACGCCCCCGCGCTGATCGAGTGCGACGCGCTGCGGCTGCCCTTCGCGGACGGGTCGTTCGACGCGATCCTGTCCGTCTGCGCGATCGAGCACTTCGACGACGGCGGCAGGTCGCTGGACGAGATGGCGCGGGTGCTGAAGCCCGGCGGGGAGATATTCATGTCCGCCGACGTGCTGAGCCGCGCCGACGCGTGGCCGAAGCTGCGCGACGCGCACAAGGCCAAGTACCACGTCCAGCACACCTACACGCACGAGAGCCTGCGCAAGCTCATGGACGAGCGCGGCCTCGACCTCGTCCGGCACAGCTACCAGTTCCGCACGGCCGCGACGGAGCGCCTCTACCTGTCGCTTTCCACCTACGGCGGCAAGGTCGGCTTCAACGCCGCCGCGCCGCTCACCCCGCTCGTCGCCCTCGCCGACCGCGGCGCGCCCAACGAGCGCGGCAGCATCGTCCTCGTCCAGGCGCGTAAGAGGTAGCGGACGGGTAGGTGCCCTCGTGAATCACGTGGATGAGGTCACCCGAGCGTGCGCCCTCCGGGCGTAGGCTCGGAGAGTAAAGAGTGATCTACGCCACCGCGCTGGATGGGGGAGTGGACCGTGGCGCCTCGAATTCTCCTCGACGCCACCGCCGTGCCTGCCGACCGCGGCGGGCTCGGGCGGTACGTGGACGGGCTGCTGTGCGCCCTGCACGCGCAGGGCGCCGATCTCGCCGTCGCCTGCCAGCGGGCCGACGAGAAGCGCTATGAGGGCCTCGTCCCCGGGGCCCGGGTCGTCGCCGGCCCGGCGACGCTGGCGCACCGCGCCACCCGCCTGGCCTGGGAGCAGTCCGGCCTGCCGCACGTCGCCGAACGGGTCGGCGCGGACGTCATCCACCTGCCCACGTACACGATGCCGGTGAGCGCCGCCCTGCCCACGGTCGTGACGATCCACGACGTGACGCTGTTCGCCGAGCCCGAACCGCACGACCCGGTGCGCACCTCCTACATCAAGTCGGCGACCCGCACCGCGGCCCGCCGCGCGACCCGGCTGATCGCCCCGTCCCGCGCCACGCGCGACGAGCTGGTCAGCGTGCTCGGCGCCGACCCGGCGAACATCGACGTCGCCTACCACGGCGTCGACCACGAGGTGTTCCACCGCCCGTCCGAGGCCGAGACCAAGCAGGTCTCCGACCGCCTCGGCCTGCACGGGCACCCCTACATCGCCTACCTGGGGGCGCTGGAGCCGCGCAAGAACGTCCCGAACCTGATCCGCGGCTGGGTGCGGGCCTGCGCCGACCGCCCCGACCCTCCCGCGCTCGTCCTCGCGGGCAGCGGCGGCTGGGACGACGAGGTCGACGCGGCGCTCGCCACCGTCCCGCTCGACCTGCGCGTCCTGCGCCCCGGCTACCTGCCGTGGGCGGCCCTGCCCGGCTTCTTCGGCGGCGCCCTGGTCGTCGCGATCCCGAGCCGCGGCGAAGGGTTCGGCCTGCCCGTCCTCGAAGCGATGTCGTGCGGCGCGCCCGTCCTCACCACGCACCGCGGGCCGCTGCCCGAGGTCGGCGGCGAGGCGGTCGCCTACACCGAACCCGACGCGTCCGGCATAGCCGCCGCGCTGGCCGCCCTCATCGACGACCCGTCCCGCCGCGCCGCGCTGGCCGAGGCCGCCCACACCCGCTCCCGCGAGTTCTCCTGGTCGGCCTCCGCCGAGGCGCACATGGCCTCCTACCAGCGCGCAGTCGACCAGTACACCGCGTCCCGCACCCACTAGGCTCTCTCCAACCGCGCGTGGAGAAAGGAGCCGAGTGGAAGCGATCCTCCTGGTGGGAGGCCAGGGCACCCGCCTGCGCCCTCTGACGATCTCCACCCCGAAGCCTCTGCTCCCCACCGCGGGCGTGGCCTTCCTCGCGCACCAGCTGGCCCGCGCCCACACCTCCGGCGTCGAACGCATCGTGTTCGCCACGTCCTACCGCGCGGAGATGTTCGAAGCCGCCTTCGGCGACCACGCCTACGGCGTCGACCTCGCCTACGTCTGCGAACGCGAGCCGCTCGGCACCGGCGGCGCCATCCGCAACGCGGCCCGCGCCCTGACCTGCGCCCCGGACGACCCGGTCCTGATCCTGAACGGCGACATCCTGTCGGGCCACGACGTCCGCGCCCAGGTGAAGCTGCACGAGGAGGCCGGCGCCGCCGTCACCCTGCACCTGACCGAGGTGGACGACCCGTCCCGCTTCGGCTGCGTCCCCACCGACCCCGGCGGCCGGGTGACCGCCTTCCTGGAGAAGACGTCCCACCCGGTCACGAACCAGATCAACGCCGGCTGCTACGTCTTCCGCCGCTCCGTCATCGACACGATCCCCGAAGACGAGGTGGTCTCGGTGGAGCGCGAGACCTTCCCCGCCCTGATCAGCTCCGGCGCCGTCGTGATGGGCCACGTGGAATCGGCCTACTGGCTCGACGTGGGCACCCCCGAGGCGTTCGTCCAGGGCTCCCGGGACCTGGTCATGGGCGCCCTCGCTTCCCCCGCCATGCCGGGCGAGCCGGGCGAGCGCCTGACCCTCGCGGGTTCCCGGGTCGCGCCGGGCGCGGTGGTGCGGGGCGGCACGGCGGTGGGCCGCAACGCCGTCATCGAGTCGGGCGCCACCGTGACCGGCAGCGTCCTCCTGGACGACGCCTTCGTCGCCGAGGGCGCCACCGTCCGCGACTCCGTCCTGAGCCGAGGCGCCCGGGTGGGCCCCGGCGCCGTCCTGGACGGCGTGGTCCTGGGCGACGGCGCGGTGGTGGGGCCCGGCAACGAACTGCGCCCCGGCCTGCGCGTCTGGCCGGGCATAGAGCTGCCTCCGACGGCCATCCGCTTCTCCACCGACACCTGACCGCGCCGCCGCGGGGTCCCCGGGGCCGGCTCACGTGACCGCCGCGGAGACGATGCGTTCGACGGCGTCGGGCACGGGCGCGCCCGACGCCCGCACCGCGCGGACGTTCCCGGTCGCACCGGCCGCCCCGACCACGACGAAGCGCGCGTCCCCGAAGCTCCGCGCGCTCGCGGTGACGGTGTCGGTGGCGAGCTTGCCGGCCGCCAGGATGATGCCGCAGTGCCGCTGCACGAGGCTCGCGAGGTAGGGCCGCGCGTTCGCGACCGTCGCCGGACCGGGCACGGCGAGGTACTGGATCTTGGCGCGGGTCTTCAGCGACGCCCGCCGCATGCCCTCCCAGACGGGCGCGGCCTCCCGGCCGGCGACGCCGCGGGAGTCGGTCAGCAGACACGCCTTGAAGGCGATGTACCGGCGTGCGCGCGGCTTGTCCGACGGCGTGAGGAGCGCCAGGCAGACCCCGCCCGCGACCGCCGCCGCGAGTGCCGCGGCGATGGACGCCCGCCACTTCGGCGAGAGGCGCCTGCACCGGTCGAGCCCGGCCGCCGCCCGCCGGACGGCGGTCTCCACGACGCCTCGGCGCCCCCGGCCGGTTGTGCGTCGCCGCAGGTCAGGGGGACGCGTGCGGTGTGCCGGCATGGGGGGTGCCTCGCTTCTCCCGGGGTCGGCCGGCCTCGGCGCGAACCGTGCGACCGGTTTCCGGATGATCGTTCTCCCCTCGGCGACGATCACGAAAACATCGCTTACCGGATCCGGTCAGCGGCCCGGGCCGAGTCTTGCACAGTGCAATGAACGAGGTTACTTTCCGGCTGTTTGGAAGTTATGGGAGAAAAGTTCACATTGGGCTGGTTTGTCGTGTTGTGACACCCGGCTCCAGGAGAGGCCGGGTGTTCGGTGCCGAGCTCGCAGGTTCTGGGCATCGTGATCGTCCTGTTCGCGGTGGCCCTCGCCGCCGCGGCCGGCGCCCGCACGGCGGACGCGCTGTACCGCCTCGCGCTGCGGTTCCGGCGCCCCCGCGGGCCGCGCCGCGGGCCGGGCGCGCTGCGCGGCCTCCGCCGGAGCGCGGCGGCCCGGCGCACCGCGATCCTGCTGTGCGTCGCCCTGGCGCTGATGGCCACCGAGCAGCCCGCCCTCGCCAGCGAGGGCATGCCGGAGGTGTCGTTCGCCGGGATCACCGGGATGTTCGGATGGCTGACCGGCGAACCCGTCCCGCACTTCGGGCGGCTGCCGCGGCAGAAGTCCGGGACGGCGGCCGGCCGCTCGCACTCCGCGACGGCGGGCGCGACCCGGGCCGGCCGCGGCACGGGCCGCGAGCCGGGGCACGGAAAGGGCGAGCTGCCCGCCTACGAGGCCGGCGGGCGCAAGGTCCCGAAGGGGCGCAGCGGCCATGGCAGCGTCGGCTTCGCGAAGAGCACCAGCCGCCGGGACGCCGCGAAATCCACGGCGACGACCGACTACTACCGGAACGCCGACGGCTCCTACACGCGCGAGTTCGCGCAGCAGCCGATCAACTACCCGGACGGGCACGGCGGCTGGCAACCCATCGACACCACCGTCCGGCAAGGCGGCGACCGGCGCTGGCACGAGCGGGCCAACGCGTTCGGGGTGAGCTTCGCGCCCAAGGCGTCCGACGCGCGGCTGGCCCAGGTGGAGGGGGAGGACGGGCGGCGGCTCGCCTACGCGCTGCAGGGCGCGGCGCCGGTCGCCCCGACCGTGTCGGGCTCCGTCGTCACCTATCCGCGGGTGCTCCCGTCCACCGACCTGTCGATGTGGCCGACCGCGACCGGCATGAAGGAGTCGATCGTCCTGCACTCGGCGGACGCGGGGAACTTCTGGGTGTTCCCGCTGAAGCTGACGGGCCTCAAGCCGCGCAAGGCCGCCGACGGGTCGATCGAGCTGGTGGACGGCTCGGGCAAGGCCGCCGGGCGGATCCCCGCCGGGTACGCCTACGACTCCAAGATCGACAAGCGGTCGGGAGAAGGGGCGAGCACGCACGCCGTCACCTACGGCCTCACCGAGGTCGACGGGAAGCCCGCGCTGACGGTCACGCTCGACGCGAAGTGGCTGCACGCCCCCGAGCGCGTCTTCCCCGTGACCGTCGACCCGTCCTACAACAACATCCTGACCTGGTCGACCACCTACGCCGAATCGGGAATCGACCCCGGCGACCACTCGACGGAGCAGACCATCAAGGTCGGATCCTGGGACGCCGGCCCGCACAGCGCCAACTCCTTCCTGAAGTTCCCGCGCGCCGGGATCGACGGCTCCCAGGTCCCCGTCTCCGCCGCGCAGCTCACGCTCTTCGACACCTGGGCGTCCACCTGCACCGCCGAACGGTTCGACGTCGCCGCCGTCACCGAGGACTGGACGCCGTACGAGGTCGTGTCCTATCCGGGGCCGTCGCACAGCGGCTCCATCGGGCACGCCACCCCGAACGTCCCGCACGCCTGCGCGAACACCGGCGCCGACCGGACCGTCGGCGACTGGGTCACGGTGAACCTCTCGACCACCCCGTTCAACGACTGGGCCAACGGCGGTGACGACTTCGGCCTCGCCCTGTACGCCGCCACGTCCGACAACCTGCACTGGAAGCAGTTCAACACCGCCTACGCGCCGACCGGCACCCCGATCCTGGCCCTCACCTACACGGGCGCGCTGCTCCCGCAGGTGTACGGCCAGATCCCGGCCAGCGGCCACCGCGCCGACACACTGACACCGCAGCTGACCGCGTGGGGCGGCCGCGACCCCAACCTGCCCGTCACGGTGAAGTTCCAGTTCCGCGTCCTCGACGCCGACGGCAAGACGGTCGCGGACTCCGGGCTGGTGACCCCGCCCGGCGACTCCACGACCGCCACGTGGAAGGTGCCCGCGGGCAAGCTGAAATGGGGCCGCACCTACTACTGGGGCGCGGTCGCCTTCGACGGCACGAACTATTCGGCGGCGCCCACCCTGAACCAGTTGGTCGTGAGCGTGCCGCAGCCGTCGATCACGTCGAGCCTGGCGCAGAACTCCGGGCACGACTTCGACCCCGCGATCGGCAACTACACCTCCACGGCGACGGACGCGAACATCGCCACGGTGGGGCCGAGCCTGTCGGTCGTGCGCGACTACAACTCCCGCGACCCCCGCACATCGGGCGGGTTCGGGGCGGGCTGGGCCAGCGTCTTCGACGCGAAGGCGACCGAGTGGTACACGCCGTCCGGCGCCGTCCGCAGCGTCGCGGTCACCTACCCGAACGGCTCCACAGTCGGGTTCGGGAAGAACTCCGACGGGTCCTTCAGCCCGCCGTCCGGGCGGTTCGCGACGTTCACCGCGATCACCGGCGGCTACCGGCTGACCGACAAGAACGACACCGTCTACACCTTCGGGCACGCGCTCGGCTCCGGCGCGTACGGCATCACCTCGGTCGCCGACGCCTCCGGCCGGACGGTGGACTTCACCTGGTCGTCCGGGCACATCACCGCGATGACGTCGCAGGCGTCCGGGCGGTCGCTGCACCTGACCTGGGCCGCGTCGCAGGACGCCGCGAGCCCGCACATCGCGACCGTCGTCACCGACCCGGTCGATCCGGCCGACACGTCGACCGCGCTGACCTGGACGTACTCCTACACGGGCGACCGGCTCACCTCGGTGTGCTCACCGGAGGACACCGCCCCGGACTGCACCCGGTACGGCTACCAGAGCGCGTCGCCCCACCACGAGCAGGTGCTCGACGAGGGCGCGTCGTCGTTCTGGCCGCTGGCGGAGACCTCGGGGACAACGGCGGCCAGCGCCGTCCTGATCCGCGAGGGCACCGACAACGGCACCTACACGGACGTGACGCTGGGGCAGCCGGGACCGCTCAACCCCGCGACCGCGACGGCCGCCGGATTCAACGGGACGTCGTCCAAGGTGAGCCTGCCCGACCTGAACATGGGCGTCTCCACCACCGAGTCCGTCTCGATGTGGTTCAAGACCTCGCAGGGACCGGGCGTGCTGCTGTCCTACTCCGACGTGGAGATCAAGCCCAGCAACGACAAGGGCGACTTCACGCCCGCCCTCTACATCGGCACGGACGGCAAGCTGAAGGGCACCCTCTGGTGGGACGGGGAGAACCCGAACCCCATCAGCACGTCCGGTTCCGTGGCCGACGGCGCCTGGCACCATGTCGTGCTGTCGGGTTCGCCGACCGGCCAGACGATGTGGCTGGACGGCGCCGTGGCCGGCACGGGGCCGGGGTCCTCGTCCTTCTCCTTCAACTTCCAGCCGTCCTCGCTGAGGCACCACTACCTGGGCACCGGCTACCTCGGCTGGAAATGGCCCGACCAGCCGCACTACAGCACGTCGTCCTACACCGTCTACGGAACGTACTTCAACGGCTCGATGGCCGACGTGGCGCTGTTCGGCGAGCCCCTCGTCCAAGCCGATGTCACCGCGCTCTACAACAGCGGGAAGCAGCAGTCGAGCCTGCTCACCTCGGTCACCAAGCCGTCCGGCGACACCTACGCCGCGGTGTCCTACGACCCGCTGACGTCCACCGTCACGCACGTCACCGACGAGAACGGCGGTTCGTGGACCCTGCCCGCCCCCGCCGTCACCGGCACCTCGAACGTGTACCGGGCCGCGGTGCTCGGCTCGCGACCCGCGACCTACTACCGGTTCGGTGAGGCCGCGGGCGCGGCCCAGGCCGTCGGGGAGACCAACTCCGAGAAGGCGGAGTACTCGAACGTCACGCTGGGCACGGACGGCCCGTTCGACGACGCCACGGCGGCCGCCTTCAACGGCTCGTCGTCGCTCGTGCGGCTGCCGATCGACGACCAGGTCCAGACCTCGCCCGGCTCGATCGAGATGTGGTTCAAGGTCCCGGCGGGCAACACCGCGGGCGGCGTCCTGTTCGACGAGGAGTCCGAACCGGTCGGCCCGGTCGCCGGCAACTACGTCCCCGCGCTGTACGTCGGAACCGACGGCAAGATGCACGGCAAGTTCTGGGACACCGACGGAACCACCAAGGTCCTCGCCTCCGGGCGCAAGGTCAACGACGGCGTCTGGCACCACGTCGCCCTCGCGGCCGGTACGAACACGCAGACCCTCTACCTGGACGGCGTCGCGCAGGGCACGCTGAACGCGCCACTGGCCACCACCGGGGTCAACTACGTCTACGTCGGCGCGGGCATCTCCGGCGGCCACTGGCCGTCCCACCCCGCCGACACCACCGGGTACTTCACCGGGTCCATCGCCGAGTTCGCCTTCTACCACTCGCAACTGTCCGGAGAGGACGTCGTCCGCCACTTCACCGCCGGACGCGACTCGCGCGGCCTGGCCCCGACCACGACCGTCAACGTCACCGACCCCGGCGGCAGGACGCTGGTGTACCAGTACGACCCGGGCCATGGGAACCGTCCGATCTCCGAGACCGACGGCCTCGGCCACCGCACCACCTTCGGCTACGACTCCGGCGGCTTCCTGCACACCGTCACCGACCCCAACGGGAACGTGAAGACCACCGGGCACGACGTGCGCGGCAACACTGTCTCTGAGACGACCTGCCAGGACCAGGCCGCCCGCAAATGCTCGACGACGTACACGACCTACCTGCCGGACGACACCAGCGCGCAACTGACGCCCGATCCGAAGAACGACCTGGTCGCCACCGTGCGGGACGGCCGCTCGTCGGGGCCGTCCGACGACAGGTACAAGACGTCCTACACCTACGACGACGCCGGCAACCGCACCGCGGTGACGACACCGCCGGTGGCCGGCTTCCCGAACGGCCGCACCACCAAGATCTCCTACACCGACGGCACCACCGTCGCCGCCGCCGACTCCGGCCTCGCGCCCGCCGGGCTGCCCTACAAGACCGTCTCGCCGGGCGGAGCCGTCAACACCATCGGCTACTTCCACACCGGCGACGTCGCCTCGGTCACCGACGCCGCAGGGAAGATCACCCGGTTCACGTACGACGGCCTCGGGCGGGTGCTCACCAGCACCGAGGTGTCCGACACCTATCCGGCCGGGCTGACGACGTCCTACACCTACAACAAGATGGGCCAGGTCCTCACAAAGACCGATCCGCCGGTCACCAACCGGGTCACCGGCGCCGTCCACACGGCGAAGACCACCAATGCCTACAACGCCAACGGCGACGTCACGTCGACGACCGTCGCCGACACGACCGGCGGGGACGCCTCACGCACCACCCACACCGGCTACAACGAGCACGGCCAGATCACTTCTCGCACCGACCCCCTGGGCAGGGTCACCGAATTCACCTACGACGCCTACGGCAACAAGGCGACGGAGAAGAGCCCAGGCGGCATCACCGTTGCCTACACCTACGACCCCAGCGGCCAGCAGCTGACCCAGACCCTCAAGAACTACACCGGCGACCCGAACGACCCCCAGGACGCGACGGACCTCGTCGAGTCCTCCCGCGCCTACGACCCGGCCGGCCGCCTCGCCACGCTGACCGACTCGATGGGCAACACCACGTCCTACACCTACACCGACAACGACCTGGTCGCGACGGTCACGCGCACCGACTCCACCGGGGCGAACCCCTTCGTCGAGCGGTCCACCACCTACGACGCCGCGGGCAACCCGGTCCAGCAGGTGACGAACAACGGGGCGACGGTCACCACCGCCACCCTGGACGCCGCCGACCGTCCCACCAGGACCGTCGTCGACCCGGACAAGGAACGCCGCACCACCACCATCTCCTACACCCCGGACGACCAGGTGGCGCGGCGCGTCCAGACCGACATCGACGGCTGGTGGTACTCGACGTCCTTCACCTATGACCCGATGGGGCGGATGACCAGCCGCGTCCTCGGCGGCGACCATCCCGACCACCCTGTCGCCTGGTGGAAGCTCGACCAGACGTCCGGTGAATCCGTGCCCGACTCCTCCGGTGTCGGCAACGACGCCCACGTCGGAACCGGCGTCACCTGGGCCGACCAGGCCGCGGTGCTCCCGGGGACGTCCGGCCAGGACATCGCCACCAACGGCCCCGTAGTGGACACATCGCAGAGCTTCTCGGTGTCGGCCTGGGTGAAACTCGCCGCCACACCGTCCACCGGGTTCCAGACCGCGGTCAGCCAGGACGGGGAGCACGCCAGCGGCTTCTTCCTCCAGTACGACGGGGCCGACGGCAAATGGTCCTTCAGCCGGGTCGCGACCGACACCGACGGCGCGGCCGGCATGCGCGCCCTGTCCACCACCAAGACGCCGTCCGCCGGCACCTGGACGCACCTGGTCGGCGTCTTCGACGCCGAAGACGGCTCGATGACCCTCTACGTCGACGGCGCCGCGGACGGCTCGGCCGTCGACTCCACGCCGTTCAACGCGCCCGGCCCGCTGGTCATCGGCCGC